>JAAUUT010000185.1 GCA_012031035.1 Candidatus Altimarinota bacterium
GACAACTGCCTACTTAGCAGTTTCTCTAAAAATCAAACTTTTGATACAAAAATTTTACTCCAAAAGCCAGAGAAAAAAATTTTGTAAAAAGTCAATAATTAAAAAATAAGAAGTATTTGTCAAAAAAATAGTCATAAAAAAAGGTAAATAATGACGATAAATGAGTTTGATATTACCAGACATACGGTAATCCAATTGCCTTATTTTTCTAATGTCGAAACCTTACTAGAAGACTTCATTATTCACTCGTTTCCGCTTTACAAAATTTCAATTATTGGTGAAAAAATGCCTCAATCGCCACCTTTTACAGGAGTTGCGATTAGCGATCGCTTTAACGCCAAAGCAATGTCTATTCCAGAGGAGCAAGCACAAAAATATCGCGATCGCATTCAAGCCGGCGAATACCTGGTCATTATTAGCGCCTCCGATGGCGAGATGAACCAAGCAATTTCGATTTTGGAAATAAGCGGGATTCACGATTGGCAAGTGTACGACCAAACGCAAATTTTGACAAATTCATCTTTTTAATACCCATCAATCAAGGATTCAAACCATGAAAAAACTTATTCCCTTTTTAATCGGTAGCTTTTTAGTTTTCGGTGCTGCGGCTTGTCAAAATCCTGCTGGGACAAGCGAATCGGCTCCTGACAATACAGAACAAACCACACAATCACCTACGACAGGAGAAGTACAGGAGAGCAAGGAAGACGCTCAAAGCGAAGTTCGTAGGGATCAACTCAATGCTGACATTCGCGCCCGCGAACAGCGCAATAACATGACTGGTGGCGATACGGATAGAGCCGACGGAGATCTCGAAAGTGAAGTGCGCTCCAAGTTAGAGGCTAATTTACCTGCAAGCCAGCTAGCGGTAGAAGCGACTGATGAAGGTACGGTTACGGTATCCGGTACGGTCACCGCGCAAGATCAACTCGATAAAATTGAACCGTTGGCAAAAGAAATTAAAGGGGTCAATAACGTAATTGTCAAAGCGACGGTAGCTCAGCCAACTTCGAGAAATTAATGAATGCGATCGCAAGCTCCTAGCTGAACTAAAAAAGGCAGAATCACCAGATAATTTATTCCGATTATTCTGCCTTTTTTTAGCTTATGGGTCTGCAATTGTTTCATAATTCATAATTGATAATTCATAATTTTTTAGAAGGCTGAGACTCTAAAGCCGCCTTGGGATAAACAATACGTTGATGATTGACCTGTTGCCAAACTTTCACAAAGACTTCGGCAATAATTGGCAACTCCTCATAGCGAATACCGCTATCGGTGAGTTGTTCGTCTCGCCACCGCGCTTTAAAAATTTTGTGAATCGTCGTTAAAGCCACTTCTGGCGTAACCTCTTTGAGCGATCGCAAGGCGGCTTCGCAAGCATCTGCAAGCATCACCAGACAGGTTTCTCTCGATTGAGGAATCGGCCCTGCATAGCGAAAATCCGTCTCGCAAACGGGTGGCTGACCTAATTGTTCGGCTTTTTGTTTGGCTTGAAAATAAAAATAAGATATGAGTAGAGTTCCTTGGTGTTCGGGAATAAAATTTTGAATAACCTTGGGCAAACCATACTTGCGTGCCATCACCAATCCTTCGCTGACGTGCTTCTTGATAATTTCCGTACTTACCCAAGGATCGTTAATTTCATCGTGTTTATTTGGCCCGCCCATTTGATTTTCAATAAATCCTAACGGGTCGTGCATTTTTCCAATATCGTGATATAGTGTCCCCGCTCTAACGAGTTCCACGTTACAGTGAAGTTCTCTAGCGGCGGCTTCTGCTAAGGAAGCGACAAACAGCGTATGTTGAAAAGTTCCAGGCGCTTCTGTTGCCAATCGCTTCAGCAAATCGCAGTTAGGATTGGAGAGTTCGACTAATCGAATCGGCGTTACTAGGTCGAACAACCGTTCCAAATAAGGCGAGATTCCTAGCGCGACTACGCTCCAAGCCAAGCCTAACAACCCATAAATGATGGCTCCCGGCAAGATCGCATACCAAACCGTTCCCGCTGCCGTACTGAGCATCAAATTAACGGCAAAATACACGCCGCCTTGAGTCAATCCCACGCCAACCCCTAATAAAGAAAATTCATCGCGCGATCGCAGTCGTCCGGCAATAAATGCCGACATTAGCCCGCCTGCTGTCCCAGCTAGCAAATATTCCCAGCCATCGGCTTCTACGGCAAAGGTCGTCAATCCTCCCATCAGTATTACTTGTGTTGCTGCCAGGGTTGGATTGTAAAAACTGCTAACTAGCAATCCGATCGCCGGCAGACTCGTATATTTGGGATGAAGAATCGCCATAATGGGAGCGCTTAGACTCAATAGGCATAGCAAAAGCGCATCGCGGCGGCGTAACGACCGATGAACTCGCCTGACGACCACAACAAATAGACCCACCGCAGTGCTTACTAAAATCGCCGTAGCACCTAACCCAGTCCAACTAATGCCGCGACGACTCAGCCCAAAACCATCTAACACCACAAAATCTTCTTGGGCGATTTCGTCGCCTGCTTCCACGATAATGTCGCCTTTTTTGACTTCTACGACGACGGGTTCTACTGCTAGTGCGACCTCTTCGGCTCGGCGTTTTGTCTGTTCTCTATCGATAATCAGATTGGGATGTAACCCTTCAATTAATAACTGTGTCGCTATCGGTCGGACGGGGTTGAGGGCAGGCGAACTCAGGTTCATCTTAACCGTTTCTTCGATAAACGCAGGCGGAATGCCTTGGGGAATGCCCTGAGTCAGTATTCTTCGCGTCGCCTGAACGATTTCCATTTTGGTTTGGGACCAAGCGCGATCGCTTAAATCTAGAAAACTTGCGATTGTTTGAGGCGTTAAATTGATATCGTCGATCCCGATGCCATTTTTTAAGGCTTTAGCGTAGCGTTGACGAGCGATGGCAATTTTGGCGATTAACGCTTCAAATTCTGGCTGAGGAACTTTTTGACGATACGTTTTTAATTCGGCGATCGCTCGGTCGATTGATGGGTTTTTAGCGTTTGATGCGATCGCGGCTCGCTCGTCGGAAGCTTTAACGACTGCTAAAATGCTTTGCCACGTCTGTTCGGAAGCCGATCGCAGATTTTGTTGGCTGTCTGAAGAGAGAATCTTAACGTCTACAAAAGGAAACGTCCCGACAAATTGTCTCAGTTGCTCGATGCGATCGAGCGTTGCCATTAAATTTTTCTCTACTTTTGCTGTTGTCTCGGCATCTCGTTTTAGAATCGGGGTAATCCCCGTTCTAATCGCTTTGCGTTTCTCTTCGGTGGTTTCGTCGTCTTCAAATCGCTCGTCCCTCGGTGCTTCGATAGCATCCGGCGCAATTGTCCCTACTGCTAGGCGGGGTCGATCGTAGAAGCGATAGCCAACTACGCTGGCGATTGATGCGATCGCCAAGATAAGTATGAGCGATGAAGCTTTACCTTGATGATTTGAAGAGGGCTTTTTGGGACAAGGTTGCTCGATCCCGATGATATCTTTCTCTTTATCGTAGGCAGAATAAGGATCGTCTTGCTCTTTTCTCCGCCATTCCTCAAATTGTTTAGTTAATGAACGAAAGGTTTTCATAAAGTGTGAGGTCGATTGATAGAGTAGATTAGTTTTTTGAGGATTGCTCGATCGCGTTTTTATGAAGTGTCAGTAATAAATACTTAGTAATTTTTAAAGATTGACATATAACTTTTATTTTTTTATAACTTTATCGTCAACTATAGTCAAAGTGGGATCGGATAAATATTCACCTTGAGAAATAATTTTAAGGGAGGAGCGCGGTTGTATAACTTGAGGGGAACTCACGGCTTCTGAGACGATATAATCTGCATTGTTTGGGCAGCAAACTCCCGACCAAATTGCTGCTATTTGAGTCGTCTGCTTTAAGAGTTGTTGACTCGTCGAGCTTCGAGAGATGGCAACGCGCCATTGAATGGGAATCGCGCTAAAACTGTTATAGGCTCCTGCTAGCGCGCCTGTCAGAGCAGTCACAAGCGACGCTTGCTTTCCAGAGTGCATCGCACGCATCAGACAAAGGCTAAAATCTTCCCAATTGCCACTCGTACAGTAGAAAGCTAGCACTATCGGGCTTGGCTGCGATTTATCGGTACAAGTAATTTGAGAGATTGCTTGCTTGAGAGGAATGTTTTGTTGTAAAAAGACTCGAATTTGATTTAGCTCTTGGATTATAGGACTTTGCGAATTAGGATAACGAGATAGGATTTGAGAGATCGCCCCACAGATATCTAGTTTTTCTCTGAGCGCTAAGGCGATCGCATATCCCCATATTAAAACATCTTCTTTTGTCTCGTTGGAGAGTCCCATCAGTTCGCCCAAGGATTGAAGTTGTTCTTGGAGTGCGTTAGGGTTTTCGTGAAATAATAAGAGGACAGGAAGAATCGCTGCTGCGATCGCGCCGCTATTAGAAGCATTCTTACTGCTTAAAGCTCGTTGATAGCGATTGTAAATGTTTTCCCAGTCTTTAGGAGATAGCGTACCTGACGCGATCGCGCTCTCCATAAGATCGATTCCTATCTCGCTCCATATAGAAAACTTTACACGGGTCAAAGAATGACTGACTAAAGCCTCTCCAAGAAAGCTACCGAGTAAGGCTCCTTGAAACCGACTCAAAAGCGAGTATTGCACGTTTTCCTAGCTCCCGAACCAACTTTCTTTCATTCTTGTCTTTAGACGCACCCTCTCCCAATAAGTTAGCAATTTAGGAGCGATCGCGCTAACTCAAGCATAAGAGTTTAATTGAAAAAGTAATAACTCAACGCCATAATATTTATTGGTTCGTCCCATTGGTTTCATGCTAAGTCGTTGTGTAACGCGAATCGAACGATCGTTTTCTGGTTTAGTTACGGCATATAATATTACTTTTTCTACTTGTTTGTTCGACGACCCCTGTATCTAATTTCGTCATCATTGTTCTGTAAGATCTCAGCGTCTAACTCGTATAAGACTTCATCAATTCTAGGGAGAACTTCGGCAGCTAATTGCGGTAAGGATTCTGCCCGTTCGGGAATTGACGTTTCTTGTAATGTTTGCAATTCTATTTGTAATTTTTCGACGGTGCGATTGATTTCTCCTTCTAAAAGCCCGCTTAATGCCTTACCTGCTTTGACGAGTAAGAAGTTATTACGATTGCAATTAGCGAGAATAATATAACCTTCTTGAGCGCGAACGGAAATCGTTTCAATGCTCGACCAATTAAATTCGTCCTGAGTGCTTTTAGCCAGATATAACATACTTCCGGCCATAATCAGAGTACTATTTTTATCCATGCCCATAGGAGGAAAAATAGGCTGTCCTTCGTCTGAAACTAAAGCCACCCCTTGAATTCCGATGGGTTTAGCGATCAATTCTTGTAAAATTCTCTCAATTTTAGAGTACTCATAGACTGCCGTGCCACCCAGTTAGTTTCCGATACAACTGGCAATAAAGGATTTAATAGATTACTAGAACGTTTGTTAGTTGAGGATAAGGCGTTTGACGAAGTGATTTTTTCTACTCATCAATGCCAACAAATAAATTTAGTAGTTTTTTTTGTAAAAGCTCTTTGTGCGTTCGCTTGCGAACTTCTGGGGCAATAATAACTCCCTGACGAACGCCTTGATAGTTACAAAAATCAGGAATATTAATATTTTCTAAAATTGCCGGAGGACGGAGCGATCGCAAATTGAAACCGGCCCAATTCCCAAACAAGTCAAAATATTTTCAAGCTTAACGGTACTTAAAAGTCCAGACAAATAATAGCCAATACAATAGGGAATATTCGCTCTTCCCAAGTCATCCGTTCCCTCATTATAAAACCAGCCAAATAAGGTGCGATCGCTGGAAAATTGATGTAAATAAATCGCTCTATATCCTGTTCTAGGAGGATTATAAGTATCCCAATGTTGATAAACTATTTGTTGAACGAAAGCATGTTGAATATCTGAGGAAACTTGTTGACTGACAAGCGATTTAAATCCAACCCCAGGAAAGCTAGTATAAATAATTTGACCGACAAGTAAAGACATGATAAATGGGGGCGATCGCTCTAATCGATCTGAATTTTTTTGACAATAAATCGTTTTTTCTTTAAAAATTAGGTAAATTAATTAACTGGATTAATTAAACCATCGCTAAAACTAAGATTATCCGAACTTCTGAGTTTAGAAACCAGCCAAAGAATGGGAGCGGCCGAGTCAGTAGTAATTAAGTTAGACATCCCATCGGTCGAAACAATTGGAATTGATGAATAGAAAAATTTATAATTAATTTTTAGATTTTTGAGATAATTTTTCAAAGGTTGAAGATTCTTCTCAAGAATTTGCCAATCTGTTGCTTGGGAACGAACGAGATCGCATTTAGTTAACACAATAGCAATAGGATGCTGTAAATTGTTGCTATTTATCATGTCGGCAATTGACTTGACTGGTTCAAAAGACTGAGACAGCATCTTAGGGTCATTCGTTCTATCGACGATATTACGAGCATCAATAAACGAGCAATAGCCATCCGAATTTAAAACCATCATCAAAAAGGCGGGATTATAAATCTGACAAGATTCGCCAGGAGGATCCCACCAACGGAATTGACATAGGGTTTTAGTGCCCCAGATGTTGCGCATCTTAAGCGTAAAATCAAAATTAGAAATTTTCATGGTCGCTGCGGGATACTCACCTGTTTGTGAGACCTGACGAAGGATATTTTCGAGGATTTGCTGTGCTTCTGCATCTTCGCAATCAAACCACAATTGCTGACCGTTATCTTGATATTGGTTGGTATAAAGTTCGATACAGCTACCGACAAGAAAAACTGTCTTGCCGACCCCTCGTTGACCAATACTGAGCAAGCTATAGATTCTGGGAACAGTTTTGGTGGAGCTATTGGTCATTAGTGTGTTACTTTAAAGAATTGGACTATTAATAATAACCCTAGTAGAGCTACAGAGTTGTTGTTGATTATTCCTGAAACTGTTATTGTCTCTCACACAAATAATAACCTATTGCCATATCTATCAAAAAACAATTGGCGAAGGCTTTTTTCTTAAATAATAGCCGGAAAACGAACGATAAAAAGACTGCCTACTCCAAGCTTAGATTTAAGCGTAATCGTTCCTTGATGGGTTTCAACGATCTGACGAGATAAATGAAGCCCCAGACCGCTGCCTGATTTTTTAGGTTTTCTAGCCCGAAAGCGATCGAACAGAAACACTTGTTCTTGGGGTGAAATCCCAGAACCCGTATCTTGAACGGCAAATATTATCCAGGCGTTTGCCTTGTCCCCATTAGCGTCTAATTTTGGGCGAGATAGGCGCAAACGAACCAATACCGAACCGCGATCGGTGAATTTAATCCCATTACCGATTAAATTAGTCATCAAGCGGTGGAGTTCGAGACGATCGCCTTGAATTCGGAATCCTGGCGCAGCACCCTCGGCATTCGCCTTGTCGATGATTTCTAAATCAAGAGTAAGGCTCTTTTCTTGTGCTAGCGGCATTAATTCCCGAACGACTTCTTGAGCTAAAATTTTGATATCGACCTCAACAAAACTTAAAGCTTTGCGATCGAATTCGTAGCGATAAACTGCAAGCAAATTGTTAGCCATTCCTAACAAGTTGAGGTTGCTGCGAGTTATCGTCGCGATCGCTTCGCTAACAGAAGGAGAGAGTTCGCCTAACGCTCCTTGCTGTAATAAATTAAGCATACGATTGGCCGCTACCAAAGGAATGCGCAGGTCGTGAGTCAGCCAAGATATATAATCTTCGCGCACCCGAATTGAGTGTTCTAGGCGATCGACGCTATGCTTGAGCCGTAGGAGCGATCGCACTCGCGCCAGTAATTCATTAATATCGACGGGTTTGCGAATAAAATCATCGGCTCCGAGATCTAATCCTTGGACTGCATTCGATTGCTCGTGAGCCGTAATAAGCAAGATGGGAATATAAGGTAAGTTAGGTTCCTGGCGAATCTGTCGGGTTACTTCAAAGCCATCGACTCCAGGCATCATCACATCTAAGACAATGAGATGAAAAACAGACTGTTTGATGAGATCGAGAGCAAGTAATCCATCTTTCGCTAAAACAATTTCATATCCTTCTTCTCGTAAAATACTCTCTACCAGCCATAAATTTTCTGGAGAGTCATCGACAACGAGAATTTTATCCTTTTGAGCAGATTGCCTCACTTTAGTAGTTCAAAGTAGAGACGCGAAATTTCGCGTATGAAACAAAGTTCAAAGTAAATATTCTTCCTTGTCTTCAAGAGTCCTCCTTGTCTCCTACACTTCCCTCTCTCATTGTAGAGAAGTTAAGTTTGAGTTAATCAGTATTAACAGCGTCCAACAACCAAAAACCAGTGACCCTACTTAGTAATTGGTCACTGGTTTCAGATTTATGTTGAAGAGGGAAAGAAAAATTTATCTTCTATCTCATCATTCTGTCAGCTTCTAATTCGTCAACTACTTCCTCTTCTTCTTCAATGTAATGGTCTGCAAAC
>JAAUUT010000060.1 GCA_012031035.1 Candidatus Altimarinota bacterium
CTCCAGAAGCGTTTTCTAGCACGGACTGCCCGACCGCACTTATTCCTCGATTTTTTATAACTAAACTAGCTGCAAAATCTCGTTGACAACTAAAACCACATTCAGGACAAGTATGTATTCTTTCACTCAATTGCTTTTTACCTGTATGTACTCCACAATTCGGACAAGTTTGTGAAGTATAATTTTTATCTACCTTAGCAAAATAAACATCTCTTTTCCAGCAAACATGAGACAATATTTGAAAAAACTGACCAAAACCAGCATCTAGATTATGCTTACAGAACATATTTCTAGACCAAGATTTAAAGTCAATATCTTCGACAAATATCATTCCATTTCCATCGCAAAGATGATGAGCTAACTTGTCATGAAAGTCCTTTCTTGTCTGAGATATTGTTTGATGTAATCTCGCTATTTTCTGATTCAGTTTATGACGATTATTAGAACCTATTTGTTGATTTTTTAATCTTCGTTGTAGCAATTTCAGCTTACGGTGAAGAGAGTTAAAGAATCTAGGTCTTTTAATCAGTTCATTATTAGAAGTAGCAGCAAAATAATCAAGTCCGATATCAATCCCTAATGGATTTCCATGAGGAAAAGGGTCAGGAACTTTAACGTCTGCTTGAAAACATAAATTAATGAAATATCCTGAAGCTTTTCTAATTACTCTTGCCTGCTTAAAAATAAATCCTTCTGGAATTGGTCTTGACAACCTCATTTTTACTGAACCGATTTTAGGGAGTTTGATTGAGTTCCCCAGAATTGGATTAGTTTTAAACTGAGGAAATACAAAAGACCTCATCCTATATTTATTCTTAAATCTTGGAAATCCTTTATTTAAAGATTTCATCTCAACGAATGCACGGTCTAATTGACGTAGCACTTGTTGAAGCACTTGAGCATTTATGTCTTTTAAATCAACGCAGACTTTTCTAGCTTCCGTTAAAGATGCTGCTTGTAATTTGTAATTCGGATAAGGAGTATCAACCGGAATAATATACTCTTTTTCTAAAGAACATCTATCTAGATTATTTTGGTGAGAGTTAATCCAATCCTTCCGTTCAGCTAAAGCGTAATTCCATAGCTTGCGACCGGCTGTAAGATATTTTTCTATTTCTACAATTTGTCGCTTAGTTGGTTTTAACTTAAACTGATAATTACAAGTAAGCATGATTGTTCGACCGCTAATTACTTGGATCGTAAAATTTTCTACACGCTATGTCAACTGTGTAGATGTCTCCCTACGGTCGGTTTATTTGTTGGTCACGATTCATCTCGCCGCTAACCGGCGGTGTAGCGGGAGTCCTCTCGTGACATTTAAGATAGACAATACCTTGCCCTGTTCGACCTAGATAAAATTTGTGAACGCCAACCCCACCAAGTAATAGTGCAAAAAGTCCTGCCTGAACGCGATTCCTGCCCCCACCAGAAACAGTAGAAGATGAGAGTGGTTGTCTTACACCGCACTTCGAGCATATTTCAGCTTTTGCTCTTATTACGGCTCCGCACTCGTGGCAAAACTTCTCATCAGATCCCTTGTTGATGCTTCCGCTCATGGGTTATGTTAGCACTCCTGTGAAACTGTTTTACAGTGCTAAAATACCCAAGAAAAACCTGTAACCTATCATTGCTCGCAAGAATTTAGAAGTTATTTAGCTCGTATTAATCAGGATAAAGAAGCCGAACAATGAGAAACTACGTTAAAATATTTCCCCCTAACAACCGTTGATAACGAATCTCCAACTCTTTTCTAATAGAAGGCATCTCCTTAAGCAAAGGATCTCTTAGCATAATCTTTTCTGCCGCTTCCCGCGCTAACGTCAAAACCTCTTGGTCTTCTGCCAAACTCGCCAAAGCAAAATCGGGCAAACCCACCTGACGAGTTCCCAAAATCTCGCCAGGGCCGCGAAAACGCAAATCCATTTCTGAGATAAAAAAACCGTCCTGAGACTGTTCTAGAACGTTTAATCGTTGCAGCGCGTCGGGAGTTTTAGACCCATTCATCAACAAACAATAGGACTTATGAGTTCCGCGACCGACGCGACCCCGCAATTGATGCAATTGGGATAAACCAAAACGTTCTGCATTTTCAATTAACATCACGGTTGCATTGGGAACGTCAACACCGACTTCAATAACCGTTGTAGAAACAATAATGGGCGTTCGATTATCGCGAAAGGCATTAAGCGTTTCTTCTTTGTCGGCGGAATTCAACCGACCGTGTAATAATCCAATGGGAAAGTTAGGAAAAATGGTTTCTGAAAGTCGTTTGTGTTCTTCGACTGCGGCGCGAACGTCTAATTTTTCTGACTCTTCAATGACGGGGAAAATAATATAAGCTTGTCGTCCTTGGGCAACTTCTCGGCGAATCAATTCGTAAGCTTGGGCGCGTTCTTTACTCGATATTACTGTTGTCACAATTGCTTGTCTTCCTGGCGGCAATTCGTCAATTTGACTGATATCTAAGTCTCCGTGCATGGTCAGCGCCATGGTTCGAGGAATAGGGGTCGCCGTCATCGAAAGAACGTGGGGCGATTGTCCTTTTGCTAATAAACGCGCCCGCTGTTCTACGCCAAAGCGATGTTGTTCGTCAATTACGACGAGTCCCAAGCTGCGAAAAAGTACGGGGTCTTGAATGAGGGCATGAGTTCCAATTAATAAGGGCAGTTCTCCCGTTTGTAATTGCGAGTGTATGTCTCTTCGTTTGGCAACTTTGGTAGATCCGGTGAGGAGTTCTACGGGAAGATGTAATAAGTTAAACCAACTGATGATTTTGCGGTAATGTTGTTCTGCTAATACTTCTGTTGGAGCCATCAATGCTGCTTGATAGCCCGATTGTAGCGCAGCAAGGATGGCATAGACGGCAACAATGGTTTTTCCCGAACCGACATCCCCTTGTACTAAACGATTCATTGGGGTTGGAGAGTTTAAGTTGTTGAGAATTTCGCTAATAACGCGATTTTGAGCGTCGGTAAGGTTAAACGGAATTATTTGATTGAATTTCTCAATTAATTGTCCTGTTGGGGCAAAAACGGCACTGGTTTCTATTTTACGCTGTTTGTGGCGGCGACCCAGAAATCCTAATTGTAGATAGAAAAACTCGTCGAAAACCAATCGCCGTCGCGCGAGTGCAAGAATATCTGCATCGGTAGGAAAATGGATATTCGCGATCGCATCTTTCAACCCAATCAGTTCGTATTGCTTCTTTAAATTAACAGGTAAGGGGTCTTTAATTCGCTCTAATGCCCCCATTGCCCCGATAACGGCTTTTCTGACCAAATCGGCAGGAACGCCCTCAGTTAAGGGATAAACGGGCAGGACTCTCCCAATTTTTAGCGATTCAATGTTGGCTCCCAAGCTATCGAGAACTTCGATTTCTGGGTTTTCGAGGGTTACGCCAAATTTATTTTGTTTGACTAATCCAGAGGCAGCAACAACTGCACCGATAGGATACAATCGTTTTTGACCTTCTTGCCAACCGCGATTGGTAAAGCGAGTTCCTGCAATGAAGCGGTTGAGCTTAATTTGTCCGGTGCGATCTTTAATTAATAGCTCAAAAATCGATAATTTGCTGTTTTTTGGACTGGTAAAGCAATTGCAACGTTTCACCATCCCCACAATCGTTACCGTTTCTCCAGCGACGAGATGGGCGATATTAACTTGACGCGCATAATTAATGTGGTCGCGGGGATAATAAAAAAGGACATCTCGCACGGTATGCAAGCCGAGACGTTCTAAATAAGCACTTTTAGCGCGTCCTACTTCTGCTAAGTTATGTAGGGGATCGTCGAGGTCTATTGTTCGATTGGTTGTTGGAGATGCGATCGCATTGGTACGCGGCGTTTTCGGCGGTGGCGGTTCGGTTGGCGTTTCTAGCGTATTTCTCAGTTTGTAAAGAAAGGTACGGGCTTCTATGACAAGAGATCTTCTCTGTGCTAAAGATAGTTGAGGATAGCGTCCGAATCGCTGCGCAAATTCTTGCCAGCGCGACCGTTCTGTAATGGGAGTTCCTACGGGCGGCGTTTCTCCGAAACTGAGGCACAGAAACTCGCTAAAGCGATATTGATTGCCTTCTAGGTCGATAAATCCACGTTCTGTTTCGATCGATAGTGCTTTTTGTAATCTCACCCAATCTGGTGTTTGAGCATTCATAATTGTCTAGTCTTCATACCAAGTCGCCCGCCATGCTGCATCGGCTTGGGCGATCGCATATTCGCGTTGAAGTTGCCGATATTGTTGTCTAATTTTACTGAGTTTTTCTAAAAAGTTCCGCAGTTGATTGCGTTCGATACTCAGAGTCGGATCGGAAAATTCAATTTCTATCAATCTTAGATGTATTGCGATTAGTTTGGTTAACTGAGCATTTCCTTTTGCCTCTGGCAATTCTTCGTCGATCTCTCGTTCGGTTTCGACTAATAAGTTTAATAAATTGGGAGAGTTTCCCGATGATACGGCAGCACCTTCCGCCGATTGCATGGCAATTTCAAGAACCTTTGCCGGAACGCGATCGGGTAGAATAGAAGCTTCTTGTAATAAGAAATTGGCTTCGTGGGATACTGTTTCTAATAGTTGGTTAATGCCTTTTTCTACTTGTTGGCACCATTGCACTAAGTCTTCTGGATTAGTAATTGTTATTGTTTTGGTTTGCTCTGGTGGGGACTCGGCGATCGCAGTGGATTCTTCAAGAGACGATAATAAAACTTCTCTTTCTTGCACATTATCTATCTTGTTATCCTCATCAACGGAAATGCTTTGAAGGTCGAGAAGATTTGAGTGCATTGTTTTCCCCAGTTTTCTGAGGTCTTCTTGCAGTTTAACGCGATCGCTCGCCAATAATTTTAAAAATGACTCTGGATAAGCCTGCGTACAAATTTGATAGCTTGCCAAAATCAACTGTTTGCAAGCCGAATGACTTAATTTATTGAGATAGTTAACATATATCTGACGCACTTCAACGGCAAGACTCGCTACTATCTCTTCGATTGCGGCTAATTCTTGCCTAATTTGTTGCATTGCTCTTGCCATATTAATCAGTTATCAGTTATCAGTAAATAATTATCAGTAAATAATTATTTACTGATAAATGAAAAGGCAAAAGATAAGAATAAATTCTTTGCTTTTGCCTGCGATCGCCATCTTAATAAGTTTTAAAGGAAAGCTTTATTTTTTCTTTTTGCCTCCTTTAGGTTTTTTCTCTGAATTTGACGCTTTAGATTCAGGTTCGGGTTCGGGTTCGGGTTTTTCTTCAACTGAGGAAGCTGTTTTTTGTCCCGTTTGAGCGGCAACTTCTTCAGCAAAGTTGCTTTCTTGTTTTTCGATCCCTTCACCCAAGACAAATCGAGTAAAACGGCGCACTTGTATGTTTTCGCCGAGGTCGGCAATGCTTTGTTTTACCAACTCTTCGACAGAGATATTTTGATCGCGAATATAAGGTTGGTCGAGTAAGGACAACTCTTTAAGACGCTTCTCAATCCGTCCTGCAACAATCTTTTCTTTAATGTTATCGGGTTTGTTTCCGAGATCGTCGCGTCCCATCTCAATCCCTTTTTCTTTTTGAACGACTTCTTCTGGAATATCTGCTACTTTGACGAATTCAACGTTAGGACAGGCGGCAACTTGCATAGCGATATTGCGAACCAACTCTTGGAACTTTTCACCCCGCGCTACGAAGTCAGTTTCGCAGTTGACTTCTACTAAAACGCCGATGCGTCCTCCCGTATGGATGTAGCTGCCAACTAACCCTTCAGCGGCAACGCGACCGCCTTTTTTCTCGGCTGAGGCAATTCCTTTTTTGCGCAACCATTCGATGGAAGCAGCGATATCGCCATTATTTTCTTGCAGCGCTTTTTTGCAATCCATCATGCCAGCGCCAGTTTTTTCTCGTAGTTCTTTGACCAGTTGTGCTGATATTTCCGGCATTTTCAGTAATTAATAATCAGTTATCAAGATTTGGAGTTCAGTAGAAATTATGAATTATGAATGAAGAATGATGAAATTTATAATTCATAATTCATTTATTAACTCTCTTCCTCTTCATCGTCGCTAGCGTACTCTGCTGCTATGTCAGCATAATCTTCTTCGCTCTCATCGGTTTCGTCGATGCTATCTTCAAACTCTTCGTACTCCTCGTCGCTATCGAGTTGACCGTGACGACCTTCGTAAATAGCATCTGCCAATTTTCCAATCACTAATTTGATCGAGCGAATCGCATCGTCGTTAGCGGGAATTGGAATATCTGCTACGTCGGGATCGCAGTTGGTATCTAATAATGAGACGATGGGAATTCCCAGTTTTTGACATTCGGAGATTGCATTATACTCGCGTCGTAGATCTACAACCACGGCAATATCGGGAAGTTTGCGCATGGTTTTCAGACCGTTGAGGTACTTTTGTAGTTTCCCAAGCTCTCGGCGCATTACCGAGGCTTCTTTTTTGGGTCGTCTGGCAATAGAACCATTGGCTTCAAGTGCTTCTAATTCTTTGAGTCGCTCGATACGAGATTTGATGGTTTCCCAATTGGTCAGCATTCCACCCAACCAACGTTGGTTGACGTAGTTAGCACCACAACGGGAAGCCTCAGACGCGATAATTCCTGCCGCTTGACGCTTGGTACCAATGAATAAAAACCGCTTCCCTGCTTCGGCAGATCTGCGAACGTACTCATATGCTTCTTCCATCAATTGGGCAGTTTGCACCAAGTCGATGATGTGGACTCCATTGCGAGCCGTGTAAATATATTGAGACATTTTAGGGTTCCAACGACGGGTTTGGTGCCCGAAGTGAACTCCAGATTCTAGTAATTCAGCAAGCGATACAACTGGCATAGTTTTAATTTTTTGAGATCGGGTTTAGCCTCCACACAAGTAATTCGTCGATGCTCGAAATCAAAGATTTCTGCGCGTCGGTTCGTAATTCGTCGATGCTCGAAATCAAAGATTTCTGCGCGTCGGTTCGTAATTGCTTGACAACTGCGAACTTCAAATTATTTTTTAACCCGATAGCTTGTGTGTGCGATTTTTAGACAACCTTTCAATCCTAACAAATTATAGGGAATTGGTGAATGGGGATTGATGATTGGGAGGGCAAACAGAGGGACAAGGGAAGTCGGAAGGATGGACTTTTGAAGACAAGGAGGACTCTTGAGGACAAAAAATAATTGTAAAGACGTGATATGATTTTGCGTCTCTACCACTAATTACTGATTACTGATTTTGCCGCGCGCTAGAATTTGTATTAAAGAAAGTAAATTTATAACGATTTCTCTGGCGCAACCTGAAGCTTGTCTAAAGTTCTCGCGATCTTCAAAAAACATTCCCTATCATAAGAACAGTGACGAAACTCCCTACTTAAAGGCTTTAGTAAGGTCAATTTTATATCTCAAACAGAGATCGTTGCTCAACCCCAGGGGAAAGATAAGAATTATGGTTAACTCCGAACAGCTTAGCATTCCAGAACTCAGTTTAGATCGGGATTGTACGACACTCTCTCGCCACGTTTTACAGCAACTTCAAAGTTTCTCGGCTGACGCACAAGATCTCAGCGCGATTATGACTCGCATTGCTCTTGCAGCCAAACTCATCTCTCGCCGCCTCAGTCGAGCGGGATTGATGGCAGACGTATTGGGATTTACGGGCGAAGTTAACGTGCAAGGGGAATCTGTCAAAAAGATGGATGTGTATGCTAATGAGGTATTTATCTCTGTATTCAAGCAAAGTGGATTAGTCTGTCGCTTGGCATCGGAAGAGATGGATAAACCTTATTACATTCCAGAGAATTGCCCAATTGGACGCTATAGCTTGCTTTATGACCCCATAGACGGTTCTTCTAATGTCGATATCAATTTGAATGTTGGTTCAATTTTTGCCATTCGCCAGCAGCAGGGAGACGATATAGATGGACAAGCGAAAGATTTACTACAAGATGGTCGCCAACAAATTGCGGCAGGATATATTCTTTACGGGCCTTCGACAATGTTGGTTTATTCCATCGGTCATGGCGTTCATTCCTTTATTCTCGACCCCAGTTTAGGAGAGTTTATTCTTTCCCAAGAAAATATCAAAATTCCAGAACACGGACCGATTTATAGTACCAACGAAGGAAATTTTTGGCAGTGGGAAGAACCGATTCGGGACTACACGCGCTACGTCCATCGTCATGAGGGATATACGGCTCGTTATAGCGGGGCGTTAGTCGGGGATATTCACCGAATTTTGATGCAGGGCGGCGTGTTTCTCTATCCCGGAACCGTTAAAAAACCCGAAGGAAAGTTGCGATTGCTTTACGAAACGGCACCGCTTGCCTTTTTGCTCGAACAAGCAGGGGGACGGGCAAGCGATGGGACTCGTAACCTGTTGGATATCGTACCGGATAAATTGCATATGCGATCGCCTCTGATTATAGGCTCTCCAGAAGATGTCAAGTTGGTTGAGTCGTTTATTGAAGATTGGAAGCGACGCACAGAAACGGTTCAAGTTCCGGTGCATTCTTAAGCAGAGAAAGTTTTGCACGCTATCTCGATCCACCTCTCAAACCTCTAAGAATATGGAGTCAGTCATGACAGCAACCAACCCCATTTTTGAGATCGAGAAGAAATACGGTCAAAGTATTTGGATGGATAATTTAAACCGCGATTTAATCCAATCGGGCGAGTTAAAGCAGTTAATTTCAAATCGGGGAATCGTAGGCATTACGTCTAATCCCACCATTTTTGAAAAAGCGATCGCGGGGAATCAAATTTACGACGAAGATATCGAAGCGGGAATAAAAGCCGGGAAATCGGTACAAGAAATCTACGAAACCCTGGTTTTTGAAGATATTCGCAATGCTTGCGATATCTTAGCGCCAGTTTACGAAGAAAGTAATGGGTTCGATGGTTATGTGAGCATCGAAGTGCCGCCAGTTATCGCCCACGATACCGAAATGACTATTCAAGAAGCCCGACGCTACTTCCAAACGATCGATCGCCCTAATATAATGATAAAAATTCCAGGGACGACGAAAGGATTGCCTGCTGTTGAAACGGCAATTAGCGAAGGAATCAACGTCAACGTTACCCTACTATTTTCGGTCGATAGTTATGTAGAAACCGCTTGGAGCTACATTCGAGGTTTGGAAAAACGGGCAGCAGAAGGGAAGGACGTTAGTAAAGTGGCTTCGGTAGCTAGTTTCTTTCTCAGCCGCATCGATAGTAATATCGACGCTCGCATCGATGCCAAGCTAAAAGCTGGGGTCGATACGATAGAGCAAGAGGCAAAATTGCGAACCATTAAAGGGAAAGTCGCGATCGCCAATGCCAAGATTGCTTATCAGAAGTACAAAGAGATTTTTGGGAGCGATCGTTGGAAAGCCTTGGAAGAAAAAGGCGCAAAAGTTCAGCGCTTACTTTGGGCTTCTACGGGCACAAAAAATCCCGAATACAGCGATGTCATGTACGTTGACGAACTTATCGGTTCCGAGACGGTCAATACATTACCGCCGCAAACCATTGAAGCTTGTGCCGACCACTGCCATCCTGACTCGCGAATAGAAAGCAATGTCGATGAAGCTTATCAGTTAATCGAAAGTCTCAAAGATCCCGATATCAATATCGATCTCAACGAAGTAATGGACGAATTACTCGTAGATGGGATCGATAAATTCGTTACTCCCTTCGAGTCGTTGATGTCTTCTCTTGAAGACAAAGTAAAACACCTAGCAACGGTATAGGAACCGAAGCAAGGGGAATCGCGATTAGGCAAAGCCTACGCTAGCCTGCGGCAACGCCAAAGGCGAACGCGATCGCGATTCCCCATCCTCCCTTTTATTTTCTGACAACCGCAATGTATAACGTCTATCCTCTATTCAAAACCAATCGTGCCCTTCGCGTTTGCGAACCAACTTCCGATGATGGTTATGGTTGGCAACTCGTTCCGCTAAACGATGCAGAAAAAGTACGATTGCTCGAACTTGAGGCGATTGTCGATAGAGGACTTCAGACGTTTTACGAAGTCGGTCAAGTGTTGATTGAGATACGCGATCGCAAATTGTATCGTCAAACCCATAAGACTTTTGAAGCCTATTGTAAGGAGAATTGGAGTATAGCCAAACGAACAGCGTATCAATTAATTAGTGCGACTAAAGTTGTAGAAAATTTGTGCGCCATGGCGCACAAAATTCTAACTAACGAACGTCAGGTTCGTCCCCTCACTAAACTCCCAGCAGCACAGCAGTTAGAAATCTGGCAAAAAGCCGTAGAAATATCTCCCGACGGAAATCCAACAGCGAAGATAGTCGAGCGTTTGGTAGAAGAGCAAGAAGCTACTAACCAAAACAAAAAACCTTCCTCAGAAATAGAACAGTTACGCCAGGAAAACGATCGCTTAAAAGAAGAACTCAAAAAACAGAAGCTAGAAAGAGAACAGCGTACTGCATTGGTTGCAACAGAATTAGAAAGATTGCGAGAAGAAAATCGGCAACTAAAAGCCGAACTCAGACAGAGAGATAAAGATTGGGAAATACGTTTAGCAGTTGAAAGAGAAAAAATTCGCTTAGAAATAGAAGCCAAATAGAGGAATTAAGCGATCGCGCGATCGGACTTTATTACACCTCGAAAGCCTCGTTCCCAACCAATCGTTGTTTACTGGTCATTAGTCATTGGTTATTAATTACAAAGGACAAGTGACAAACGACAAAGGACAAACATTAACTGATAACTGAAAAAGATGGTAACATTCTTAGAAAATCCCCTGCGCGTCGGACTGCGCCAAGAAAGAACCCCAGAACCGTTAATCCTAGTTATCTTTGGAGCCTCTGGAGATCTAACGCAGCGCAAACTCGTTCCTGCCTTATATCAACTCAAGCAAGAACGAAGGTTGCCCGCAGAAATGACCATCGTTGGCGTTGCGCGTCGCGATTGGAGTCACGATTATTTCCGCGAACAGATGCGCCAGGGGATCGAAGAATTCTCCGACGGGATCGGTAACGAAAGCGTATGGCAAGACTTTGCTGAAGGCTTGTATTACTGTTCTGGCAACATGGACGATCCCGAAAGCTATCAAAAACTCAAAACCCTACTCGAAGAACTCGACGGACGGCGGGGAACTAGAGGCAATCGCGTCTTTTATCTATCAGTATCGCCTAACTTCTTTCCCCCAGCCTTAAAAAACCTGGGTGCGGCGGGAATGATTCAAGATCCGCTCAAACATCGCGTCGTCATCGAAAAACCCTTTGGTAAAGATTTGAGTTCGGCTCAAATCCTCAACCGAGTCGTGCAAAAAGTTTGTCGAGAAGAACAAGTTTATCGCATCGACCACTATCTCGGCAAAGAAACCGTCCAAAACCTCTTAGTCTTTCGCTTTGCCAACGCCATTTTCGAGCCAATCTGGAATCGGCAATTTGTCGATCACGTCCAAATCACCGTAGCAGAAACTGTCGGCGTAGAAGATCGGGCAGGCTATTACGACACGGTTGGCGCATTGAGAGATATGTTGCAAAACCACCTACTGCAACTCTTTTGCTTTACCGCAATGGAACCGCCCAACACCCTCAATGCCGACAGCATTCGTAGCGAAAAAGTCAAAGTCTTACAAGCCACTCATTTAGCCGATATTAATAACTTAGAGCGATCGGCTATTCGCGGTCAGTATAAATCGGGCTGGATGAAAGGCAAGCCCGTACAAGGCTATCGAGAAGAACCTGGGGTTAATCCCAACTCCACTACGCCTACCTTTGTCGCCATGAAACTGATTGTCGATAACTGGCGCTGGCAAGGAGTCCCATTTTACCTTCGTACAGGCAAACGAATGCCCAAAAAGTCAGCGAAATTGCCATTCAATTCCGAGACGTTCCTTTATCAATTTTCCAATCAGCAGCCAGTCAAACAAGTCCCAATGTATTAAGTATGCGGATACAACCAAATGAGGGCATATCGCTTCGATTTGAGGCAAAAATGCCAGGTTCCGAACTGCGGACGCGCACCGTAGAAATGGACTTCGGTTATGGATCGTCTTTTGGGATGGCTACTGCTGATGCCTACCACCGCTTGCTACTAGATGCAATGTTAGGCGACCAAACCCTGTTTACCCGCGCCGATGAAGTAGAAGAAGCTTGGCGAGTTGTTACTCCCGCTTTAGCAGCTTGGGATGGAGGCTCAGATCCCGCTACCATTCCGCAATACGAAGCCGGAACCTGGGAACCAACCGAAGCAGAATTTTTGATTAACCGAGACGGTCGGCGTTGGCGCAGGCTTTAAACAGTTATCGGTGACCAGTGACTAAATAATTACGAATTACGAATTATTTAGTCGTTTGTCAAGATGATACTGAGAACTGATAACCAATATACCGACGAGATGCGATCTTATCTCTAGCACTAATTACTAATAACTGATTAGACCTATGACAACAACAGAAATCTCTCCTTTAGTTTCCTTGCAAGCACCCAAAGATGTCTCCATCGACGAGATAGAAGCCGAATTGCGAGGAATTTGGAAACTTTATAGCGAAAATGAAGAAGGATTGGCCGCGACGCGAGCAGCGACGTTTAGCTTGTTGGTATACGAACCTACGCCAACGCAACAACGCTTAGCTGCCTTGGGCTATTACACCGGCCCGATTGACGGAATTAGCGGCCCTCGCTCGATCGCGGCCATCAAATCCGCCCAAAAAGTTTATGGAATGGAAGCAACGGGCAAGTCCGACGCAGAATTCCTCAAAAAACTACAAGCCGAGTATCAGCAAGCCAAAACAGAAGGCAAACTTGCCGATGCTGCCCATCGATTAGAAAAGCAATATTCGCCCGATGTAGAAGGCGCAGGAATTGCCGACGCGATCGCGACTTCCAATCCCTGTCGCATCATTACCCTATGTCCTACCACCGAGGCAGATACGGGGGTAACGGCTCAAGTTTCCGCCTATTGTCCGATTCAGAAACGCACTCATAATACCTTAATTTGTTGCGAGTATATTACTCTGCGGGGAACGTCTGATGCTTTAGAAAGAATTGGCGCGATCGTTAGCGAACTAACCATTGGCGGACTGCCTAAATTCCTCTGGTGGAAAGCTAGCCCCGAACCGGAATACGGCTTGTTCAAGCGACTGTCCGCTCAGTGCGATAGCGTTATTATTGATTCAAGTACCTTTAGATCCCCAGAAGAAGATTTATTACGAATTGGCGATCTTCTCTCCAAAGAAGTTCCCATGAACGATCTCAACTGGGGACGGCTAGCCGCTTGGCAAGAATTGACGGCTGAAGCCTTCGATCCTCCCGAACGTCGCGAAGCTCTATCAGAAGTCGATCGCGTTACCCTCGATTACGAAAAGGGCAACCCCGCGCAAGCCTTCATGTACTTGGGCTGGATTGCCAGTCGCTTGAAATGGCGACCCGTTTCTTACCAGCAAGAAAACGGCGATTACGATATCCGACGCATTAGCTTTACCACCGAAGACCGCCGCACTATCGAAGCTGAATTAGCAGGCGTTCCCCTCGCCGATACGGGAGACGTTCCAGGAGATCTGATTAGCTTGCGCCTGAGTTCGACAAACCTAGAAGCCGATTGCTGTACCGTCCTTTGTTCGGGAACGACCGGATGTATGCGCATGGAAGCAGGCGGTGGCGCGCAAGCTTGTAGCATTCAGCAAGTCACGCCCCTATTCGATCAAAAGACAGAGACATTGCTGAGCAAGCAATTTCAACGTTGGGGTCGAGATGTACTATTCCAAGAAAGTATGAGCGTTACTTGTCAGATTCTCAAATTAGCTCTCTTATAAGATGAAAGGGGATTGGGGATTGGGGATTGGTGATTGGTGATTGGAAATTGGCTATTCAATTGTCCTGATAACCCAGTCACCCATCATCAATTACTAGTCTCTTTTAGAAACTATGTATGGAGTAAATCTTAAGTTTACTTTATAAATAATCTCTTAAGCTTGAGTCATTAAAAGGCGATCGATCTCGGTGCGATCGCTCGTCCCCAAAATCTGCATTTTTACTCCGCTCTCTGGTGCGAGAGTAACACCTCGTCGTTGAGGGCGTTCGCGCTTTTTCTCGACGAGGGTTAATTGATACTCAGACAAAATCGTTGCCAAAACTAACTTCATTTCAAACTGCGCTAACGCTTCCCCAATACAGCGACGAACGCCTCCACCAAAAGGAATAAATTCATAAGGGGAAAATTGCCGCTCTAAAAAGCGTTCCGGTTTAAATTCCCGATGATTTGGATAAATATCTTCCCGTTGATGAGTTAAATACATACATCCCATCACCACCGTTCCAGGTTCCAAAAGATAGCCCATCATCTCCACAGGCTCCTGAGCCACTCTAGGAAACGTTAACATTGCCACCGGATGAATTCGCAACGTTTCCTGACAGACAGCGGTTAAATAGGGCAAGCGAGCGATATCCATCAGCGCGGGGGAATCGCCCAAACTATTGAGTTCGCTTAAAATTTTGTCGCGAACTTCTGGTAAATAGTGAGTCCAGTATAACGCCCAAGCCATCGCTGTTGCTGTCGTTTCATGACCTGCAAACATTAAAGCCATCAACTCGTCGCGCAACTCGCGATCGCTCATCGGTTGACCCTCCTCATCTCGTGCCGACATTAACATTGAAAGGATATCCGTGCGATCGCGATCGGGATTCGCCCTGCGTTCGGCAATCTCAGCATAAAGCAGGTCGTCGATTTGTTGGCGCTGGCGCACGAACTTGCCCCAGGGACTCCAGGCTCCCCAATCTTTTTGTAGTGCGGGTAAAAAGAGAAAGCCAGAAGATATTGGAGAGCGGAAAACCTCGCCCATTTCGCTCATAAGTTGTCTGAGTTGCTGGCAGCGTTCTCCTTCGTACAAGCCAAAAACCACCTCTAAAATGACTTGTAGCGAAATCGATTGCATCGCCGATCGCGCTAAAAATGGCTTGCCAGTTGGTAACTGACTCATGACCTTGCGCGTCACATTACAGATTAGCTCCCCATAAGTCCGCATTCTATCGCCGTGAAAAGGCGGCATGACTAATTGACGACGTTTTCTGTGGCGATCGCCTTCTAGCATAATTACCGAGTTATCGCCAATTAGAGGCTCTAAAATCCGATTCGTCTCGCTAGGCGCGCTAAATTGCTTGCGGTCGTTCGTCAGAAGTTGTTGAATGGCTTGGGGATGGCTGACGTAGACGATCGTGCCGCCAAAACCAATAACTTTAGCGACGAACAAATCGGGATAGCGTTCGTGCGATCGCTCCATATAGCCCACCGGATCGAGTATCCATTCTAATCGCTGTATAAATTTAGGAGTTTTTGGGCCGTCGGGTCGTTTCATAAAATTAGGGGCGATCGCCTTATAACATCTTTTACTTCCTATTTTAATAACTCAAAACCCGTATCGCCGTCCCTTCTTTTGGAATATCTGCGGGTCGCAAACTCATTGTATTGCCGCCTATTTTACGCACGTTCGTGCCTTCGACGAGTTTGAGAAACTCATCCACTCCAACCAAATCGCAAGCCGCTTTATCGGCGGCGGTAGTTAGATATTGGGTGGGAATGACGATCTTGGGATTGAGCGCGTCGATCGCTTGTTTGGCTTCTTGGGGGTTATAGGCTTTGGGACCGCCGCCGACGGGAACCAATGCTAAATCGGGACTGCCGAGTAGGATTTTCTGCTCGATTTCTATGGGGGCTGCCGCGCCGCCCAGATGTAAAACCCTTATACCGCCTTGATTCCAGCGCCAAGCCACATTCATGCCAAAACGCCGTCCGCCCTCGCGATCGTGGGCAATGCTAACCCCTTGAAATCGGATACCGCCAATTTCGTAAACGCCCGGTTCAAAAAGAACTTTGGGACTTCCTGGCAACCCTTCAGCCGCCCCTTCGTCCCAGAGTTGGCTGCTGATGAGAACGAGATCGGCTTGTACCTTGGGAAGCGAGTAGCCAGCCGTACAGCCGATCGCCCGAAACGGATTGACCAAAATCCGCATTCCGCTTCCGGTAAATAAGAAACAAGTATGTCCTAGATATTGGATTCCCAAGGAACCGCCACTTTGTGCCGTTGCGCGATCGCTTCCCAATCCCGCCATCCAAGTCGTCCCGCCTGCTGCTAGTAAGCTTGCTCCAGCATAACGAATTAACTGTCGCCGTCTCATCAAAAATTTGCCCTCTATCACCGATTAATTACTCGTTTCTACTTTCTCAACATTTCCGGCTTTAATCCAGCCTTCGAGGGTTCCCTCAGCAAGGCGAATTTTCTGCCATTGTTTGTCCTCGCTTTCTTGGAGAACGATCAGTTCTTGATTATAATCTACTCCTGCGATGCGTTCGGCTTCGCGACCGGGTTCGGTGCGCACGCTCAATCCCTCAGCCCAAGTTACTCGCGCTTTGTATGCACCAGGCGGTAAGTTTTCTGGTGGCTTTTCGGGTTCTGGCGAAGCGGCAGCGACGGGAGTTGCTTGGGGGGTTGGAGGCGTTTGGATGGTTGTAGTCGTTTCTTCTTTCTTTTCCTCCGCAAACGTGGGTTTGGGAGGATTGGCGTTCATCTTAGCGAAGAAAACATAGGCAACCGCAGCCGTTCCTCCCGCTAGGATAGCAAGACCGAGGATAAACCCGATAATAAATTGAACTAAATTTGATATGCGCTTCACGATCGCTCCTCTATCTAATTATTAATTTGTCCCTGGATGCGATGGTTTAAACGACCGGAACGAGAAGCTAGACGTGCTTTTCCCGCATCCGCCCAATTTTGGAGAAACTGGATTTGTTCTTGCGCCGTCCGCGCCAAGGGAATAATCTGGCTGGCAGATTCTAGAATATCATCGGTGGTAAAATCTCGATTTTGAGAAAAACCGATGTGCATCGCTTCGATCAGGGTTTGTTCGATTTCTGCGCCAGAAAAATCGGGCGTTTCATAAGCCAGTCGTTTGATATCGTAATTTTTGATATTATGCGGGCGCAGCCGAGATACATGGACGCTAAAAATGGCTTCTCGTTCCTCTTGGGTAGGCAAACCGACAAAAAAGATTTCGTCAAAGCGTCCTTTACGCAGCATTTCTGGGGGTAAAGCTTGAATATTATTTGCCGTCGCCACCACAAATACGGGCGATTTCTTCTCAGCCAACCAGTTGATAAACGTGCCAAAAACGCGACTCGTGGTTCCGCCATCGCCTCTTCCTTCCACGCCAGCAAAGGCTTTATCGATTTCGTCGATCCAAAGAACGCAAGGGGCGAGGGCTTCTGCTAAACTTATCATCTGTCGGGTGCGAGATTCCGATTCTCCTACTAATCCGCCAAAAAGACGACCGACATCGAGGCGGAGTAGAGGTAAGTGCCAGTGATGGGAAATCGCTTTTGCTGTCAGCGATTTGCCCGTTCCTTGAATGCCGACCAGCAGTAAGCCCCTGGGATAGGGCAATCCGTAGCTTCTGGCGCGATCGCTAAATGCTCCACCCCGTCTTAATAACCAGTCTTTTAAGCTATCTAACCCCCCGATATCGGCGATTTGTTCGGTGGCGGGATAAAAGTCTAAAATTTGCGTTTGTCGAATCGATTGACGTTTCTCTTCTAGAATGAGTTCGACATCTTCAGCTTCGATATTCCCCCGACTGGCAATACAGCGAGTGAGGACGCGACGAATTCTTTCTAGGGATAATCCTTGGGAGGAACGAACTAACTCATCTAGTAACTTATCGGAAAGCGATTGTCCGATGGAAATGAGTAGGCGTTGAATTTCCGAACGAATTTCGCTTCCATTAGGCAGGGGAAAATCGACAACGGTAAAGACTTCGGTTAATTCTGCGGGAATTTCTAGATGGGGAGAGACGATAACTAGGTTTTTGGGTTGTGACTTTAATTTTCGGGCTAAATTGCGGAGTTTGCGAGAAATAGAAACATCTTCTAAAAAGCGATGAAAATCTCGAAAAATAAAAACTCCACCGACATTTGAAGGTAATTGCTCGATATATTCTAGAGCTTGTAGGGGATTGCGCCGTCCCACTCCTTCGTTATTGGGATTGTCTTGATAGCCATCGACAAAATCCCAGATGTAGATAGAACGATTGCCGATTTGTTTGGCACAAGACGCGATCGCGGCTTCAACTCGTTCTTCTTCTGGCGTGGGGATGTAAATTAGCGGATAGCAAGCTCTGAGTAGTAATTCAAACTCTTCACTAAAGCTCATTTTTTATTAATTTGTTATTGATAAACAGCGATCGAGCAACTCAGAGGGTGTTTTGGAAGTGTATGAATGTTCGATCCCCTTTAGCCCTTGAAAAGAAGAAACTTAATCAGTGCAAGTCCACTTTTTTAAGGGTGATTTAGGAGTATCTATCATTTTTAATAACTTTTCAAACATCCTCTACGAGGGATTTTTATTGACTGTGTAATATCACTTATATTAAGCGACGAGAGTTTAATTTTAAAAAGAACGTTTAACGTGGAAATCGCATCGATTTCAAAAAGCATTTCTAGATCTAAACTGCTGACTAAAACTTGAATATCCCTACTGATAACTGAAATAGCGATCGCCAAGCACAAATACTACAGATGGTCGTTTGCTAGATTGATCAGGAAATAGTTATCATTTTCCCAATCATTACCAAGCTCAGCTTATGGATTTTTTGTCTAACACCGTCGTGCTGTCGCGAATGCAGTTTGCGCTAACCGCTATATTTCATATGCTTTGGCCGATACTAACCACAGGCATGGGAATTTATCTGGTGATTGTCGAAGGACTTTGGCTAAAAACTCGCAATTGTGATTACTACTACCATGCCCGTTTTTGGTCGAAGCTTTATATCCTTAACTTTGGCATCGGTGTTGCGACGGGGATTCCGATGGAATTTCAGTTTGGAACTAACTGGGCACCGTTTTCTGAAGCAGTTGGCAACTTTTTTGGCAGCCTGATGGGGTTTGAAGCGACTTGGGCGTTTATGCTCGAAGCTGCCTCTTTGGGCATTATGGTATTTGGCTGGGAGCGAGTCAATCCTACCATTCACTACATTTCTACGATTTTGGTGGCATTTGGAGCCAATTTGTCAACCTTTTGGATTTTGACGGCAAATTCCTGGATGCAAACGCCTGCGGGTGGGAAATTAATCGAGGGCAAGTTTATCATCAGCGATTATTTTCAGGCGATTTTCAATCCATTTATGCAAATCAGCGTACTGCATATGTTTTTTGCCACGCTGGAAACCTCCTTATTTGTCATTGGTGGGATTAGTGCCTGGTATATTCTCAAGCAACGCCATCCAGCCTTCTTTGCCAAGTCTTTAAAAATTGTTTTAGCGGCTGCGATCGCGGTTGCCCCATTACAAATCTACATCGGACATTTGAGTGCCGAACAAGTTTATCACTATCAACCCACCAAACTCGCCGCCATGGAAGCGCAGTGGGAAACAACCCCAGCAGGACAATCGGCAGATTGGAGCCTTGTTGCATTCCCCAACGACAAAGCACAAAAAAATGATTGGGAAATTGCGATTCCCAATGGATTGGGCTATATTTTGGAATTCAAAAAAATCTTTCCGAACCCGTATTGGGACTCAAAGAATGGCAACCGAGCGATCGCCCGCATCTGGTAGGGTTAATCTACTATTCTTTTAGGATTATGGTCGCGATCGGTTTCTTTCTAGCAGGACTGATGCTTTGGAGTACGCTGGCGTGGCTACTCGGCCAACTGTCCCCAGAAAAAATTCCCCAGCAACGTTGGCTGATGCGTGCTTGGATATTCGCCGCTCCCTTGGGCTACATTGCTGTAGATTCGGGTTGGATTGTGCGCTGTGTCGGACGACAGCCGTGGACGGTTTACAATCAACTTCGTACCGTCGATTCTGCCTCTCATCTGCCTCCTAGCAACGTCCTAACCACATTAATCTGTTTTACATCGGTTTATTTTCTGTTGTTGGTTGCTGCCTTATACTTTGGTAGTCGCATTATCCGTAAAGGTCCAAATCTAGCGCTACCCATCCCAGGCATTGACGACCAACCCGCATTAATTACTACTCCTGGTCAATTTGTTCCAGACGAGCGTCCCGTAGAAACGCAGCAATAGGATTTGATATGGAAACACTTAAATATTTCCTTCCCCAAGTATGGTTTGGGATTTTAGCCCTTTTCCTTTTTCTCTACGTTATGCTCGATGGGTTTGACTTAGGGGTAGGTATTTTATCTGTCACCTCCTCTAATGAGGAACGCCGAGGCATTTTAATGACCAGCTTGAGCAACATTTGGGATGCTAACGAAACCTGGTTAGTTCTCATGGGAGGCAGTCTATTTGGTGCATTTCCCCTTGCTTACGCCACGATTCTCAATGCTCTCTACATTCCCATTTGCATGATGCTTTTTGGATTGATTTTTCGTGCTGTCGCCTTTGAGTTTCGCGAACACGCCCAGCGAAAATTTTTTTGGAATTATGCCTTTGGTGCGGGGAGTTTTTTGGCAGCACTCGGTCAAGGATTCGCCCTCGGTGCGGTACTATCGGGGGTTAACGTGGATGAGGCGGGTCATTTTATCGGCGGCACTTGGGACTGGTTAAGCTGGCCATCGATGGTGACGGCGCTTACCTTAATCCAAGGTTACGTCTTGATTGGTTCTACTTATTTGATTTGGAAAACTTCAGGAGAATTACAAGAAACGCACTATAGAACCGCAAAAATTGCGGCTTGGACGACGCTACTGGGGGCAATTTTTATCACCCTAACAACGCCTATCTTCTATGAAAGCGTCAGAACTCGTTTGCTCGAACAACCACTCGTTTATATTTTTGGCATCATTCCCATCCTCGGAATTATTTTAATCTCGCAACTCCTTACCAGCCTCGATCGCAAACAAGAAAGAGCGCCTTTTGTCTGGACAATTCTCATTTTCGTACTGACGTTTATTGGCTTAGCGTTGGTTGTCTTCCCTTACATCATTCCCCCAACGATCACCATTTATGAAGCAGGAGCGGATTTAAGCGCACTAGTCTTTATGTTGATTTTTGTGGGTTTCCTTATTCCCGTGATGTTGTTCTACAACCTCTATCAATATGTCGTGTTTCGGGGTAAAGTTGCTGGAAATGGTTATGGAGATTAGACCTCTTGTGTCATTGTTCATTGGTGTAACTTCCGGCATAACATTGTTGTTCCAGCAAATTTATACCTGACATCAGATAGTGTCGGTTGGTTCTGATACAGTAGGATTATTATGTCGTGTAGCTATGAGGGGTGGATAAGGCTTTGCAAAGGTAAAACATTCAGGTGAATCCCCGTGCAAGCTAAGATACTCCAGTTTGGCTTTACCCTCCTC
This sequence comes from Candidatus Altimarinota bacterium, assembly GCA_012031035.1. Classification (GTDB taxonomy): domain Bacteria; phylum Cyanobacteriota; class Cyanobacteriia; order Cyanobacteriales; family Microcystaceae; genus Hydrococcus. Next base: position 21,239 of record JAAUUT010000060.1, read on the forward strand.
AATAGTGGGTAAATGTTCGGCAAGAATCCACCACATTGCAAAATGTTCGCCTTGGAGCTTTTCAAACCATTGACGGCGACGGACAAAAAACTCAACATGCAAACTTTTATAAACATAAACTTTTAGCTGTTCTACACTCCGCCAAACTGATAAATTAATAAGCATTTTTGGATCGGGATAGGCTCGAATGTCGGTTGCATTGTCAGATGAAGTTTTTAGTCGCCAAACGAAACCCGGACTTTGCTCGGCAATGGCATTGACCTCATTAAGCGCATCAGCAAATTCAGCCATGATTGGAGCTTCTATAGGAGCTTTCATGAGAGCAATGTTGATTTGAGCAAGATAATAATTCTGCTGATGCAGTAAATTCACTTTTTCTCTAGTCATAGTTCCTTGCCTCAACAACCATGTTCTTAAGTATTTAAGAACTGAGGCTAATCTGTCTTGAACGATGTTGACATTTTGCGATAGCAACCTGGCGTAATTCCGAAAATGCGTTTAAAATGACGAGTCAGATGGCTTTGATCTGACATCCCAACAGCGATCGCAGCATCCGCGACAGACATCCCTTTCTCTAGAAACTGCTTTGCTTTTCGCACCCGAATTTGGTTTAAATAAGTAAAGGGTGGCATTCCCACTGCTTGACGGAATACACGAATTAAATAGGAACGATTGAGATTGGTGATTTCTACTAGTTGTGCCAATGAAATATCGTTCCTGAAATTATCATGGAAGATACTCCTTAATTAAACGAACGGCTTGATGTTCTTTATTAAGGCGAATAGAACAAGTTTTGAGAGTAGCATGGTGAAGCAGGATGGCTGACAAAACTTCGACTAACAGAGATTGTTGTTCTAGTCGCTCTTGTGAATATTCAAGTACTGCGTGTAGAGAAAAGACACTTCTCGACAGAACCTCATTTTGAACGACAGCATCCCTAAAATAGGGAAATCCATCGATTTGAACCTCAGCAGCTATTTGTTGAATGAAGTCAATACTGGGATACAGCATTCGATAGGTAAGTGGCAATTCCTCAGCCGAGTAGCCCGTGTGCGCTTCCTCTGGATTCATGAAAATAACACTTTTGGGAGGAGCTAAATAAGTAGTACCTTGATAATAGTTGCCTCCTACTCCAGCCTCGATGATACCAATAGAATAGCTTGGATGAGAATGACGAGCATAGCTGAAGCGAAGTGCTTTTGCCCGGAATAACTCTAAGTTATCAAATTCAGGAATTAACCAATACTTTGTATTCTGATGAGTCGAATTACCCATGTTAGGAGAACAAACTGTGCGGTAAATTTATGCTAGAAAATTTGGTATAACTTTGCCAAAAAGTACAATCGAGCGTTTGTTATTTTAAGAACAAAGCGGCGGGCAGCTTTCCTCTCCCCTCTAAGAAGGATGGGGTCAACAGCCGTTTTCCTGGTGACAAAACAATTGTCAATTTACAACTCACAATTCACAATTGATTAATCATCGATTCAATTCAAAAATTAGCCTCGCAAAAGCATCATGAATCAGTCTTTAATCCCCGTAATTCTCGCAGGCGGTAAAGGAGAACGGTTTTGGCCTCTCAGCCGCAAACATCGCCCCAAACAGTTTCTTTGTCTCGATGGTAGCGGCAAAAGTCTCCTGCAAGCAACAGCCGACCGACTTTTGCCCATCGCAGGCGGTTGGGAGAATTTATGGGTTATCACCTCTGCGTTGATTGCTGATGGCGTGAGAGAACAATTACCCCAACTAACAGAAGCTAACTTATTAGTCGAACCAGAGGGGAGAGATACGGCTCCTGCCGTTGCCTGGGCGACGCTAGAAGTGTCTAAGCGCTATGGTAAAGATGTGGCGATCGGCTTTTTTCCAGCGGATCACTGGATTGCAGATGAGGCAGCTTTTCAGAAAACGCTTAAAGCAGCAACTCAATTAGCGCTAAGGGAAGCGTCTATCGTAACGCTAGGGATTACCCCAAACCAACCTTCTACGGGTTACGGATATATCGAACAAGGAGACGCTAAGGGAAGTTTTGAAGGATTGCCCGTTTATTGCGTCAGTCGCTTTACCGAAAAACCCGATCGCGATACGGCAGAATCTTTTATACAAACGGGGCGTTTTAGCTGGAATAGCGGGATGTTCATTTTTCGGGCGGGAGTTGTTTTAGATGAGTTAGAAACCTATGCGCCTAACATTATCCGTCCTCTCCTAGAAAAAGGAAAAGAAGCTTATTCTGAGTTAGAAAAGAAAAGCATTGACTACGCTTTGATGGAAAAAACGCAATTAGCTTGTGTTTTACCCGCAAATTTTGGCTGGGACGATTTAGGCGACTGGAATGCGATTGAGAGATTGTTAAAAGGGGATAACGAGAATGTTGCTTTAGCTAAACACGTAGGACTCGATACCAGAGGGGCGATTCTTTATTGTAGCGACGAAGGCGAGGCGATTGTTACTATTGGGCTAGAAGATGTTGTTGTCGTGCGCGATCGCAATGTTACGCTCATCGTCCACAAAGATCGCACTCAGGAAATTAAACAAGTCATTAAGTTACTTCAAGGCGATCCAGAATTGGAGAAATTGTTATAGTCAGTTAAAAAATTATGAATGATAAATTATGAATTATGAAATCAACTCCGTAGTTCATAATTCATAATTCAGCATTCTAAATTCATAATTTATATGTTTTCTCTTACTAAAACGAGTTCCCGTCAGCGAGAAATTATCGAAATAGTCTTCAGTAATGGCTGGTATTACATGAGAGGACTTCTAACGGGTGGGAAAACTGGCGAACCCCAAATTCCTCCCCCAGAAGTTCTCCGAAAAATCTTAGTAGAATTGGGGCCGTTTTATGTCAAACTGGGACAACTTTTAAGTACCCGTCCCGATTTATTATCGCCCGATTATATTCAAGCCTTAACTGCCTTACAAGCTAACGTTCCTCCCGTTACTTGGGAAGCGATTGAAGTTGTTATCAAACAACAACTACAAAAGCCGATAGAAGAGGTTTTTACCGCTATTAATCCCATTCCAATTGCAGCAGGTTCGATCGCGCAAATTCATCGCACTACATTAAAAGATGGTCGCGAAGCAGCTATCAAAGTTCAACGTCCTGCAATTGATAAAATTGTCGCTCAAGATATTATTTTAATTAAAGGCATTGCCGAGTTAGTTTCGCTAACAGAATTCGGACAAAATTATGATGTTGTCAAACTCGCTGAAGAGTTTACCCAAGCTGTCAAGGCTGAGTTAGATTTTACTCTAGAAGCAACTTATACCGACCAACTCAGACAAAATTTAGCCCAAAGTCGTTGGTTCGATCCGCAAGATTTAGTCATTCCTAAAATTTATTGGGATATTACAACCGAAAAACTCTTGGCGATGGAATGGTTAGAAGGAAAACCTTTACTAGATGCCGAGATTTTTCCCTCACAAGAAGGACAATTAGTTAGCGATCGCAAAAAAGAAATTACAACGCTTCTTTTTCGTGCTTTTTTTCAACAAATGTATCTCGATGGTTTCTTTCATGCCGATCCCCATCCTGGTAATGTTTTTTATTTACAAGATGGACGAGTAGCCCTAATTGATTTTGGCATGATTGGCTGTTTAGATCCGCGAACGCAACAAATTTTGACTGAAATGTTATTAGCCATTGTCGATTTAGATGCAGGAACTTGCAGTCAATTAACCCTAGAATTATCCGAATCTGTAGAATCGATTAGCTTAGCTCGCTTAACCGCCGATTACGAGCGAATGCTTAGGAAGTATTACAATCTCAATTTAACTCAATTTAATTTCAGCGAAGTTGTCTATCAAATCTTACAAATTGCTCGTAACAATAAAATTAAAGTTCCAGGGAATTTGGGACTCTATGCAAAAAGCTTAGCAAATTTAGAAGGTCTTGCCCGTCAATTCAACCCTGAAATCAACGTACTTGATGAAGTCAAACCGTTGATGACTGATTTGTTTCGCCGTCAATTAATTGGCGATACGCCTTTACAAACTAGCCTTAGAACAGTTCTCGATTTGAAATCAATATATCTTAAATCTCCGCGAAGAATAGAAACCTTATTGGATCGCCTCAGTTCGGAAACTTTGCAATGGAATTTTAAGATAAAAGAATTAGAACCGGTGCGAAAAAGTTTGGAGTCTTCAGCCAATCGACTTTCCTTTAGTATTGTTGTCGGTTCGTTAATTATTGGTGCGGCGATTATTTCTACAGGCGCACAAACACAACAACTCTCTTTAATTAGTAATATTCTTTTTGCATCTGCGAGTTTATTGGGATTGTGGTTAGCAATTAGTATTTTGCGATCGGGAAGATTAAAATAGCGATCGCGTTGATGAATGCAAGTAAACTACAAGATTTAACGAGATCGTGAGTTGGTGATTAGACCTTCAGGAAAACTGATAGCTGATTTAAGCTAGTCTGTGTTTTAGCCAGAGAGCTAATAAAGGCATCGCCACGCGATAGCCATATTTTGCTCCATAAATTAGCCCTTTTTGCTCTAAACCCGACAATGCGCCTTGCAGTCCGCCACCTTTAGAAAGTTGGTGCTTGCGCAGGTAATCCCGTGCGTGGGGGCTATCGGTCGGATCGATCGCCAGACTTTCTAATACACGAGCTTGAATCGGAGGAAGCAACAACAGTAAAGACTCAAACGTTTGAGAGAAATCTTCGACCAGCGCAAGGGTACTGCGATGAACGTGGTGCAATTGAATGAAATTTGATTTTTTAGATTCGAGAGCTTCTAAACGTTGTTCGAGTAAAATGCGACGAGCAAGCGCGATCGCATCTCCTAAATGTCCCTTCACGCGATCGATATATAGATCTAGGGCATCTACCTCAAATTTAAGCCCTTTAGCTGCCATTGCGTCTATTATCCAGGACTCAATCTCTTGGCGATCGAGGGGGGCGAGGGCAATTAAGTGTAAGTTACTTTCATAAGCCCAAGGTTCGGGCACGGTAGCAACGATAACGTAATTAACGCGGCTTTGTCGATCTAATTCCTGACGCAAGTAGGCTTCCCATTCTCCTGAACGATCCCAAGAACGAATGTGAGGAAAGTTCTCAAAGACAAAGACAATTCGACAATCGAGTTGTTCTGCCATTACTTGCGGTAAGTTTAGCAAGGCTTGCAGAATCGTCCATTCTTCTCGCGCGTGAACCTGCCAGATAAATCGAGATCGATAAGTTGAAACGTTTTCTAACACCAATGGGCGATCGCGACTCCATTGTTGGACGATCGCGAGTTCGGCGGGAGTTGAGAAAACTTCTAATAATCCCTCTGCCAATCTCTCTAAAAACCGAGAAGACGTTGTTGCTCTCAAGCAATCGATCTCCAAAACTCTTGCCCCCACCTCAAGAGCAGCACTCCGAATGAGCGATCGCCGTCCGCTTCCTGGAATTCCTGTCACCATCAAATCGCCATCTGCTGCGAAAATTTTGCTGACCTGCTTAAGTTCTGTTTGTCTGCCGATTAAATGGTCTGGAAAAAATGGATTAGTTACCATGTTGACCGATAAGTAGAAAGTAGAGCGATCGCCATATCGCGTAGCATGAAATTTAAGTTGGTGTAAAAAAGCAATGTTTTATTTTTATTATTTTGACATTAAATTTTTTTATCTACGCAACATCGATACTATTTAGTAGTATCATAAACCATTAACCGTACTATTTTTTAGTATCAGCTTATTACATATTAAGGTTAGGGAGTTCAAAGGATGTCTCCTCTTGCAGAATCTAACACTGCCTCAGCTAGGGCTGAATCGATCGCGTGGCATGCAATTGAAGCCGATAAAGCACTCGTACTTTTAGAAAGCGATCGCGCGGCGGGTTTAAAAAGCGCCCAAGTGACAGAAAACTTGAATCGTTACGGAACTAATGAACTCGTCGAGTCAGGCGGACGCAGCCCCTTTGAGATTTTAGTCGATCAGTTCAAAAACATCATGTTATTGATGCTGATCGCGGTAGCCGTCATCTCAGCCGTTTTGGATGCACGGGAATCCGTCGCATCGGGTCAGTTTGTCTTTCCCAAGGATGCAGTTGCAATTTTCACCGTTGTTTTACTCAATGGGGTTTTGGGATACATTCAAGAAAGCGGTGCAGAAAAAGCCTTGGCAGCGCTCAAGAATATGGCTTCGTCTAAAGTACGAGCGATTAGAGACGGAAAAACCCTAGAAGTAGAATCAAAAGAACTCGTCCCTGGAGACGTGATACTCCTAGAAGCAGGCGTAAAAGTAGCCGCTGACGGACGCATCATAGAACAAGCCAATCTACAAATAAGAGAAGCGGCATTGACAGGAGAAGCCCACTCCGTCGATAAACAGGCAAATCTAACCCTACCAGAAGATGCACCGCTCGGCGATCGCATTAACCTCGTCTTTTCTGGAACCGAAGTCGTGCAAGGACGGGCAACCGTTTTAGTAACGGGGACGGGAATGAATACCGAACTGGGGAAAATCGCCACAGCACTCCAGTCCGTCGAAGCAGAACCCACCCCCTTGCAAAACGCATGGCGCAACTGGGCAATACTTTGGTTACGGGTTCGTTAATTCTCGTTGCCTTGGTTATTATCGGCGGTTCGATTTTCCATCCCCATCTGTTTGAGGAATTCGTCAAAGTCTCCCTCAGCATGGCAGTTGCAGTCGTCCCCGAAGGCTTACCCGCCGTCATCACCGTTACCCTAGCACTGGGAACGCAGCGCATGGTCAAGCGCAATGCGTTAATTCGCAAGCTTCCCGCCGTAGAAACCCTCGGTTCGGTGACGACCATTTGCTCCGACAAAACCGGAACTCTGACCCAGAACAAAATGGTAGTACAAATGGTTGATACCGATAGCTGCCATCTGCGCGTCACTGGGGAAGGTTACAGTCCTGAAGGAGAATTTCAAGGCGAGGGAAGTGCTACGGAGGCGAAATCTCACCCAGAATTGCAATCCTTGATGCTGGCTTGCGTCCTGTGTAACGATGCCATTCTGCAAAAGGAAAATAGCGAGTGGGCAATTTTAGGCGATCCAACTGAAGGCGCATTACTAGCCGTTGCAGGTAAGGCAGGACTCTTCAAACACGAGTTAGAGTACGACTTCCCTCGCGTTGCTGAGTTTCCTTTCTCCTCCGAACGCAAACGTATGAGCGTCATGGTCAAGGATGAAAAAAGAAAGATAAAAGAAGCGCTTTCTGAATTCATCATGTATACGAAAGGTTCGCCAGAATTAACTTTAGAGCGCTGTACGCATATTAAAGTCGGCGAACGCATCGAATCGATAACCGACGACCAGCGCGATCGCATTTTGGAACAAAATAACCAAATGGCGAGTGGAGGATTGCGCGTATTGGGCTTTGCCAGCAAGCTTTTGACGGAACTTCCCCCAGAAGGGTCTGAAGATGCTTCCGAACGAGATCTTATCTGGTTGGGACTAGTAGGAATGCTAGACGCACCCCGTCCCGAAGTCCGAGATGCAGTAGCTAAGTGCGCGCGGCGGGCATTCGTCCGGTGATGATTACTGGAGATCACCAGTTAACGGCAAAAGCGATCGCCCAAGATTTAGGCATTGCGAAACCTACCGATACCGCACTTATCGGACAGCAGTTAGAACAGATGAGTCCCGAAGAACTAGAGCGAGTCGTCGAAAACGTCAGCGTCTACGCTCGCGTTTCGCCAGAACACAAATTGCGCATCGTCCAGGCACTCAGACATCGCCATCACGTCGTCGCCATGACAGGCGATGGCGTAAACGACGCACCAGCCCTAAAACAAGCCGATATCGGCGTAGCGATGGGAATTACGGGAACCGATGTTAGTAAGGAAGCTAGCGACATGGTGTTGTTAGACGATAACTTTGCAACGATCGTTGCCGCCGTCGAAGAAGGTCGCGTTGTTTATACCAATATTCGTCGCTTTATTCGCTATATTTTAGGTAGTAATATTGGGGAAGTTTTGACTATTGCGGCTGCTCCTATTTTGGGTTTGGGAGGCGTACCCCTATCACCCCTACAAATTCTGTGGATGAATTTGGTTACAGATGGGATTCCTGCGCTAGCGCTTGCGGTAGAACCTGGCAGACCGATTGTAATGCAACAACCGCCCAAAAACCCTAAAGAAAGCATTTTTGCTAGGGGGTTGGGTTCTTATATGATTCGCATCGGGTTGGTTTTGGCGATCGTTACTATTGCGATGATGGCGTGGGCGTATAATTATACGCAACAAAATACGGCTGGTGGAACTTTAGATCCCGCTCGTTGGAAGACAATGGTATTTACAACGCTGTGTTTGGCACAGATGGGGCACGCCCTCGCCATTCGTTCTAATAGCAAATTATTCGTGCAGATCGATCCGCGTTCTAATCCGTATTTGATTGCATCGGTTGTCCTTACTTCTCTCTTGCAACTGATGCTAATTTATATCGAACCGTTGCGGAACTTCTTTAGCACTCATTTCCTTACCTTTACAGAGTTGATGGTTTGTATTGGATTTAGTGCTTTAATTTTTGTCTGGATTGAGCTAGAAAAATTGTTTATTCGCTGGTACAGAACTCGCGCTTAATTCAATAATATAGATAGATGTTAAAGGCGCGAGCGATCGCGTCTTTTTTTGTCGATAAGTGAGGTTGGTAATAAAATATAAAATTACAGACATTTAGCATAGTTACCTATCGACTCCTAACAAACTTATAGACCTGAATCTGCAAGCGATCGAACGTTATATCTTATCGGCAATTTAGATGACTTTCAGAGAAAGACTCAATATTTCTCGCTTAGCTATACAATTCCCTCGCATTACTATCGCTTTCTGGATAGCTGTAAGCGTAGCGGGACTTTTGGCATTTAGTTCTCTCAAGTATGCCCTATTTCCTGATATTACCTTTCCGGTAGTCGTCGTCACCGCACAAGCACCGCTAGCAACGACGCTAGAAACTGAAAGCCAACTTACCAGACCGATTGAAGCACCTTTGCGATCGCTTGCTAAACTCGACGAACTTTCTTCGTCTTCCTATCCCGGACAAGCGGTAGTTAAGGTTTTCTTTATCCCCGGAACGAGTATAGAATCTGCCACGGAAACGGTTAAATCTGCTTTAAAAGGCGTTTCTCTGCCGCCGAAAACGGCTTTTGAGGTCATTCCTATCGATCTTAACGAATCGGCTGCGATTAGCTATGCCATCCAAAGCGATAGCAAAAGTATCGAAGAGTTAACCGATATTGCGAATGACAAAATTATTCCTCAAATAGAGCAATTACCAGGCGTTCTCAAGGTTAATTTACTCGGAGATCCTACGCAAAAACTGAAAAAGCTTCCTCACTTATCCCTAATTTTCCCACGCGGGTACGGTTTAACCATCGAGAAGCGATCGCCCTGCAAGTTATCAAACGCAGTAAAGCTAATACTCTCGAAGTTGTTACGGGAGTAGAACAAACCGTCCAACAAATACAGACACAATTTGGCAATCTTAAACTCATCTTAGCAGAAAGCCAAGCTGACTACATTCGCGAAGCTACTCAAGCGACAATCGACGCGCTTATTGGTGCAATTGTTCTAGCAATCTTAGTTATCTTGCCATTTTTGCGCAGTTTTAAGGCAACGTTAATCGCCGCCTTAGCAATTCCCACCTCGTTGCTAGGAACTTTTATTGTTATGGCGATCGCGGGGTTTAATTTAGAAACCATTACTCTACTTGCCTTAGCGTTGGTAATCGGGATTGTTGTGGACGATGCGATCGTCGATGTCGAAAATATTGCGCGTCACGTCGAACAAGGCGAAAAAGCCAAAGATGCTGCTATCAAAGGAACCGATGAAATTGGTTTAGCGGTAACGGCTTCTACAATCACGATCGCAGCAGTATTTTTACCCGTTGCCTTCATGGGTAATGCTGTAGGAGAGTTTTTTAAACCTTTTGGGTTGACGATTTCTGCTGCTGTTTTGTTTTCTTTACTAGTAGCGCGGACGCTATCGCCTGTTTTAGCCGTTTATTGGCTCAATCCCAGACACAACAATACATCGCGTCTAGAAGTGTGGGAAAATTTTCAAGCGGCGATGGCGAATGCTTATCGAAAATTGTTGCGTTGGTCGCTGCACCATCGCGGGATTGTAGTTGCGATCGCAATTTTGAGTTTGGTAGTAGGAATTGCCCTTATTCCCCTCATTCCCAAAGGTTTTATTCCCCAACTCGATCGCGGTGAATTTAATATCGTTTATACTGCTCCCTTACCCAAAATAGTAGAGCAAATTTCTCAATCTCCAACCCCCAACAATCCCCCATCTTCAAATGGTGCATTCGATTGGATGGACGATTTGGCAAGATCTCCCGAAAGATTTTTACTGCGAAAAACCATTAAAGTCGGTCAGCAACTCGAAGAAGTAGTGCTTAAATTTCCCGAAGTCGAATCCGTTTTTACGATAGCAGGGTTGCGAGGAGAACCCAATTTAGGCAAGCTCTATGTTAGGTTAAAGCACGATCGCGACTTAACTACTGCCGAAGTCCAAGCAAAAGTGCGCGCTGCTTTACCCAACCTCAAAGGGGTGGAATCCAGCGTTGAAGATATTCCCTTCGTCCAAACCGAAGCCGAGAAACCCATTCAAATTGCAATTTTAGGAGAAAACCTCGATTTACTCAACCAAGCGGCACAAGACCTCAAAACTCGCGTCGAGAAATTGCCTGGACTAGTTGATGTAGAACTTTCCGGTCAAGAACGACAAGGAAAATTTATTTTGCAAGTCGAACGTCTCAACAGTCAAAGAGTCGTTTACTTAAGCACAAATCTTGCAAAAAATCAAGGTTTAGAAGATGCTGCTTTAAAAATCGAAGAAATTGCGCGATCGCACTTGCCACCAGGCATTAGCTTACAAAGATGGGGAAGTTCCGCACATAGTAACGACGTATTGACCAGTTTTGGCTCTACAATGGCTTTATCGGTTTTTTTAATGTTACTGGTGCTATTTTTGCTCTTTCGTCGGTTGCTCGAACCCATCGTCGTTGGTTTGTCCTTACCCTTATCGATTGTCGGAGCAATGTTAGGTCTTCTGGTGACGCAGAGCGATTTTGGCGTAATTTCGCTGCTGGGGTTGATATTCTTATTAGGTTTGCTCGATAAAAATGCGTTACTTTTGATGGATTCTACCAATCAACTGCGTCAATCGGGCTGCGATCGCGAAGAAGCTGTAATAGAAACGGGAGCTATTCGCCTGCGACCGATTATTATGACAACCGCCTCAACCATTTTAGGAATGTTACCGATCGCGCTAGGATGGGGAGCGGGAGCCGAGTTGCGTCAACCCATGGCAGTAGCGATTATTGGCGGATTGATAACCTCTTCTCTACTGAGTTTGCTTGTCGTCCCCGTCCTTTACACCTTACTCGAAGATCTAGCAGCAAGAAAAAAGCAGAAAAATAAGGCTTTTCTTTAATTGATTCAAAAATCTGCTCTTGAGAAGAGTATTTCAAGGATAAGAATTGTTAGTATCGACCCTAGCAAATACTCTTTAGTAATGAGGCAGGGAAGAAACACCATGAAAAAGATAACAGCGATCCGCGTAGTGCTGACCTAGAAAATCGCGATTCTAGATTTTCTTCTCGACACAATACTATTCCGACTGCTCCTCTTCCCGATCCGATTGCTAAAAGTATTGACGCGATTGTTGAATTACACGCTCAAGAAGAGCGAGATTTACCTAAACATCAACGAATATTAGAAAATATATCAGTTTTTTTTGGACGACCTGCATTTTTATATAGTTCTTCCATCGCTCTTTTGATTTGGATCTTAGGTAGCTTGCTGCGCGATCGAGGCATACTACCTTTTAATCCTCCTGCTTTTAATTTATTAGACCAAGGAATTGATGTTGCTTCTTTGTTGATTTCTACAGGCGTACTCATTCGTCAAACTCGTCAAGAAAGATTTGCCGAACAAAGAGCGCAATTAATGCTGCAACTTAATTTACTTTCCGAACAAAAAATTGCCAAACTTATCTCACTTATTGAAGAATTACGCATCGATTTACCTAATGTTAAAAATCGCCACGATCCCGAAGCAGAAGTGATGCAGCAAGCAGCAGATCCGCGTATGGTGCTAGAAACTTTACAAGAAAATCTTTCTAAAGAACTGTCCGCAGCTAATCAAAATGAATCGACAGATAACGTAGAAAATGAAACTGCTTCAGTAACGATGGAGTCGCAAGCAATTTAAAAATAACTTAATTTCTAGAAAGAATTGACACTCCCGCCACTAACCGCGATCGCGGTGTAGTGGGGGATTCTTCATTCACAGAGTCTTAACTAACTAGGCTAACGCCAAGTCCCGTCAGAACCTCTCCAGAAGCGTTTTCTAGCACGGACTGCCCGACCGCACTTATTCCTCGATT
>JAAUUT010000061.1 GCA_012031035.1 Candidatus Altimarinota bacterium
CGCCAGAATCGAACCGTCCTACTGCTCAAAACTCAATCCAACGCCTGCACCAGAATCGAACCGTCCTACTGCTCAAAAACCTCAATCCCAAACGCCTGCGCCTCAAACAAAGAATCCCCCCGCGCAAACTTATCAGCCTGGATTTTGGCAGCCTGTCGCTAGAATTAATCCCAAACACCCATTTAAAATCAAATTAGTCAACCAAACTAACGCTGCGATCGAGTACGCGCTGACGACCAACGAATTTTCCCCCAGAAAATTATCCTCAAAAGAAAGCGCCATCCTGACGTATGTTCCTCTAGACGGTTATCTTTTAATTAATTCAACTCAGACATCGCCTAACGAAGAAGTCCCGACAAGCTTACAATTTGAAGTAACGGTTTCTGGCAATATAGCAACTGTCTCGATTCGACAAGAAAAAAGCGATCGCCCCGCCGACAGCACGATTAACGTCAATCAAAGCGGTGCTATTTATATTTTCTAATCGTTATTTAAAAGGCGTAAATTTGCCGCCTAACCCTTCGACAATCGTCTGCGTGTTGGCGATTAACATTTTAGGATACGTATCGCCTTCCGAACCTGGTTCGCCCAAACTATCAGAAAATAGTTCGCGCTGCGACAGTGTAACTTTAGATTCTTTAGCAACCGTTTCAAGCAGCTTAGGATTGACAACGATTTCTGCAAAAATAGTCGGTACTTTCGTTTCTTTAACCGAATCGACTAATTCCTTAACCCGCGTTGCTGTTGGTTGTTCTTCGGTACTGATTCCTTGAATTGCACCTTCTACAGGAATGCCATAAGCTGCGGCATAATATCCCATAGCATCGTGCGTCGTCACAATCTTGCGATTCGCTTCGGGAATGGTAGTAATTTGAGCTTGAATCCAACTGTCGATTTGGGTTAATTCTTCTTTAAGCGCTTGCGCATTTTTGGTATACAATTCGGCATTAGCAGGTGCTAATTGAGCTAGGTTGGTTTGGATAATTCCTGCCATGCGGATGCCATTTTCAGCGTCGTGCCACACGTGAGGATCGGGCACTCGCTCGCCTTCTGCTTCTTTCTCATGGGCGTGTTCTTCCCCTTCATGTTCCCCTGCTGCTTCTTTTTCATGGGCGTGTTCTTCTTCATGTCCGTGATGGTGTTCTTCACCTATGATGGGTTTCGTTACGGCGACTTCAGCCACAGCAATTTTTGGAGCGGGATTTGAAGTGGATTTGATAACTTTGATTAATTCTGGTTCTAGATTGTAGCCCGAATACAAGATGAGTTGAGCATTTTCTATGGCTTTGCGGTCTTCTGGTACGGGTTCGTAGACGTGAGCGTCAACACCTGGTTTGAGCAAACAGGTTAGATCGACGGTATTTGCTGCAATTTGCTCGGTCAAATCGCATAAAACGCTGGTAGTTGCAACAACTTTAAGGCGATCGCCCTCTGGGGTTGTCTCTGGATTTGTTTGACTAGTTGGCGTAGATTGACCGCAACCGACTAAGCATCCTATAGCTATGGCTAGAGTCGCTTTTGACCATGTTTGACGTAGTGTAGAAAGCATGAAATTTTAAAATTTTTAATTACGTAAAAACGTTAAGATGAGATTTGTTATGATTATCATTCTTAAGTTTTCATGTTAGATGTTCGGCAACTTGCTGTCAATTATCGGCAGGTACAAGGAATCGATCGCATTAGTTTTCACGTCAACCCAGGACAATTAGTCGGCATTATCGGGCCGAATGGAGCGGGAAAAAGCACGATGATGAAAGCGATGTTGGGTTTGATCCCATCAGCAAGCGGCGCAGTGCATTACTGCAATTGTCCCCTACACCAACAGTTGCAGAAAGTTGCCTATATCCCTCAAAGATCTGCGATCGATTGGGATTTTCCCATCACTGTTTGGAATGTTGTCTTGATGTCGCGGACGCGCCATTTAGGTTGGTTTCGCCGTCCTGGGAAGGGTGCTAAAGCAATTGTCAAAGCAGCATTGGAACGAGTAGAAATGTATTCTCTGCGCCACCGTCGTATCGGGGAACTTTCTGGCGGACAACAGCAACGAGTATTCCTTGCTCGTGCTTTAGCGCAACAAGCAGAAATTTTTTTATTAGACGAACCGTTTACGGGAGTTGATGTTAAAACCGAGGCAATTATGCTCAAGGTATTTGACGAACTCAAAAACGAAGGCAAAATTCTACTGATTAGCAGTCACGACTGGGGACAAACGCTGTATCAGCTAGATCGATTGTTGCTGTTAAATCGAGGTTTAATCGCCGATGGAACGCCTCAACAAGTGATGACTCCTGAAAATCTCTGTCGCGCTTACGGAACTAATTTACAGAATTCCCTACAGCAAAACTCTGATAATACAATGTTTTGTTAATTATTGGTGATTAGGGATTGGTGATTAGGGATTGGTGAATGGGGATTGGTGACTGGGTAAAATGTTTGCGATTGAAATACTGTAAAGACGCGAAATTTCGCGTCTCTACCTTTGAACTTTGAACTCTAATCACTGATAACTGATAACTGAAAATGGATTGGTTACTCGAACCTTGGAATTATGAATTTATGCGACACGCGATCGCGATTGGAATTCTCGTTGGAATTCTTTGTCCGGTTGTGGGTAGCTATTTAATCGTTCAGCGAATGGCATTATTAGGCGATGTTATCGCTCATTGCGTCTTTCCTGGATTGGCGATTTCATTTTTTTTGGGAATTGATATCTTAATTGGCGCTTTTACGTCGGGGATTTTGGGATCGTTTTTAATCTCTCTAATTCGTTCTCAATCTCGCGTCAAAGTTGATTCTGCTATGGCGCTAACTTTCTCAACTTTTTTTGCTTTAGGGATTACGCTGATTACCATCTTGAAAAGCAAATTAGATTTAGATAGCTTTCTTTTTGGCGATATTTTGGGCGTTAACAGCTATGATATTTATCGAACGGCAATTATTGCTGCGATTATCTTAATTGTAGTCTGTATCTTTTATAAAGAACTTTTATTTTATACGTTTGATAAAACGGGAGCGCAGGCGATCGGACTGCCAATTAATATCATTCATATGTGTTTCATGGCAGCGATTACCTTAACCATTATTGCGAGTATGCAGGCGGTCGGAGTCATTTTAGTTATCTCTCTGTTAATCGGGCCTGCATTGACGGCATATCTTTTGGTAAAAGAGTTGCATCAGATGATGATGTTGGGAGCTTGTATCGGTGCGTTTGCTAGTTTGGCAGGAGTTTATTTTAGTTATTACAATAATCTTCCCTCTGGCGCTGCGATCGTTTTAGTTTCTTCTAGTTTATTTGTGTTGGCGTTATTGTTCAGTCCTTCACAAGGGGTTTTAGTTAAACCAAACGCTAAGGTTGAATAGATAGGTATTGCACTAACTCGCTAATGCCAATCCATCAGCGCGAGGTTCGGACGCAGCGATTAAAGCATCTTCTTGTCTGAGAATCATTTGTCCTTTCCCAAACATATATTCGGGAGCGATCTGGATATTATGACCTCGTTCGCGCAATCCCTCAACGATTTCTTGGGGTACACCCCTTTCTAAAAGTATGCTGTTTCCCTCCAAAAATCGCCATCTCGGTGCATCTAAGGCAGCTTGAGGATTCAAATGATAATCGGCGAGATTAACGGCTACCTGGAGGTGTCCTTGCGGTTGCATTGGCGCACCCATAACCCCAAAAGGCCCTAACGGTTTATCATCTTGGGTGAGAAATCCAGGAATAATTGTGTGGAAAGGACGTTTGGCAGGTGCGACGCAATTGGGATGTCCGGTTTCCAATGTAAAGCCAGAAGCGCGATTTTGTAAGGCGATCGCGGTATCGGGAACGAGTATGCCGCTGCCAAATCCATCATAATTAGATTGGATAAAAGACACCATCAAATCGCGATCGCACGCGCACAGATAAACCGTTCCTCCTTTGGGCAATCCCGGTTTAGCTAAGGGAATCGCATTTTTTTGGATGAGTTTTTGGCGTTCTTTTGCGTAGTTTTTATCTAATAAATCCGCGATCGCCACTTCCATAAAATCGGGATCGGCGACGTGGCGATGCACGTCTGTAAAAGCAAGTTTCATGGCTTCAATTTGCCGATGGAAACTCTCTACCGAGTCGCGAGGGTATTTTGTCATCTCGAAGCCTTCTAGTAGGTTAAGCGCCATGAGAGCGGCAATTCCTTGCCCGTTGGGGGGAATCTCCCAGACTTGTAACTGTCGATATTGAGTCGAAATGGGTTCTACCCATAAAGGTTCGTGGTTAGCGAGGTCGCGAGTCGTCAAAAAACCACCTGTATCGGAGGCAAAATCTGCGATCGCGCTGGCAAGTTTCCCACGATAAAAGCTTTCTCCGCCACTTTGGGCAATTTCTCTCAAGGTTTTGGCATGGACTAAACTATGCCAGATTTCTCCGGTTTGTGGGGCACGATTGTTGGGAAAGAAAACTTGTTGAAAGGGTTGAAATTCTGGCGAGGTTAAAGGAAGATAGATTTCTTCGGCGCGCTGCCAAGCTTGTGCGGTAAGGGGAGAAACGGGAAAGCCTTCTTCTGCATAGCGAATAGCTGGGGTAAATAATTGTTCAAACGGCAATTTTCCCCATTTTTCCCATAAATTTCGCCATGCCGAGACTGCACCTGGAACAGTTACCGTTAGCCATCCCAAAACTGGCATAACATCCATTCCAGCAAAGTTTTCTAAGGAGAAGTTTTCGGGACTTTTCCCAGAAGCATTGAGTCCGTGTAATTTTCCGTCCCAAACGATCGCAAAAGCATCGGAACCAATACCATTAGAAGTGGGTTCGACAACCGTAAGCGCGATCGCCATCGCAATTGCTGCATCGACGGCATTTCCTCCCGCTAAAAACATTTCCATTCCTGCTAGCGTTGCTAGCGGTTGACTAGTCGCAGCAGCATATCTTTTTCCTAAAATAACGCGGCGTTGGGAAGGATAGGGATAATGGTTAAGATTAAAATTCATCGTAGAACTTAACGATTGGGTCACAGAAAACTTATGATTAAAAATTTTCTCAGATTATCCCTATTTTTCAGCACTTATGGCTATCCTGGATATAGATCCTTGAGGTTCTTCCTCTATGCTATTTCATCAGGCTAATTTTTCTTACTGGATCTTCTTAGGTACGGGTATTTCATTATTTTTGTTAGTTATTTTTTCGGGGGGAGGAGATAGCGACGTTGACACAGATGTCGATGCCGATGTTGATATTGATGCCGATACCGATGGAGATTTCGACTCGTTACAGCTTTTAGGCTGGTTAGGATTTGGAAAAGCCCCACTTTTATTACTTTTAGCTATCGATTTTAGTCTTTGGGGAACGATAGGCTGGATACTCAATGTTATTGTTGGCAGTTTAACTGGAACTATTCCCATTAGTTTTTGGGGATTGGGAGGAGTAATCTTACTTGTTTCCTTGTGTTTTAGTTTGGCAATCGGCAGTTTAATTTCTCACCCACTGGGCAAAGTTTTTGCTTCTTTTGGAGAAGATGTAAGTAGCGATCGCTTAATTGGTTGTTTGGGTACGGTTGCGTCTCAAAAAGTTCCTCAATTGCGCGAAGGAAAAATCGCTCAAGCTGATGTTTTCGATGCTTCTGGCAATCTCGTTACCATTAACATCAATTTACCCGATTGGGCAAAAGTTATTCCCTACCGAGGACAAAAAATCATAATTATCGACCAACATACAGATACTTATATAGTCATTGCCAAAGATAGTTCTGATGAGGACAAATGGCTAATTGATTCTAGAACCATTGATAGCGATCGGTGAAAAGGGTACTGGTGATTGGTGATTGGTGACTGGGGAAAGGGAAAAGTAGGGAAGTGGGGGTGTAGGGGGATAGGGGAGAAAATACTAGCTACTGAATTCCTAAATTTTTGGATCTCGGTTGAACTGTTTTTGAACTTTGAACTTTGTTTCATACGCGATATATCGCGTCTCTACCTTTGAACTGTTTTTGAACTTTGAACTCTAATAACTGATTTAAAGATTCCCACAGGGAGTAAATTATATGAATTTTTGGCTTGTCTTTCTACAAACATTACCAACTATTTCTGTTCCCGATCGCGTCGATAAAAAATTCGACCTGGGAAAAGATTATCAATTTTATAGTAAACAACACCTCATCTCTCAATCTCTACCAAATCAGGCAACACATCCAACGATCGCTCAATTAGGCAGCAATGGACTACTCTTTTTTCCTAGTTTAATTGTTGGGTTACTAGTTTTATTTTTGATTAGCGTTTGGGCCTATACAAGAGTTTATGTTATTACTCCGAATAACGAAGCATTTGTTAGGACGGGAGGCGTAATTTGGAAGACTAAAACCGTTATTCTTAACGGCGGTTGCATTGTTCTCCCAGGATTCCACGAACTAACTCGCGTTCCTTTACGCGAAATTTCTATCGATGTCGAACGGACGGGAAAATTAGCCGTTCGCACTCAAGATTATTTACGGGCTAATATGCGGGTGACATTTTATGTCTGCATTAACCCTAACAAAGATGATGTTTTAACATCTGCGGCTCGTTTATCCAAACAAGGTAAAATCTCTGAAAATGATATTAAAGATGCCTTAGAAAAACGGGCTGACGATGCAATTCGTGCAGCGGCAAAGAAGAAAAGCTTGGCTGAAATTGATTCTGATAAATTAGGCTTCGCCGATGAGGTTTTAAATCTGATTCAGCAAGATTTAAAGAAAGTTGGATTGACCTTAAATAATATTGCCATTTCGGAAATTGAGGAAGGCGATACTTATGACGAAAATAACTTCTTCGACGCGCAAGGCGTGCGCTTGAGAACGGAAACAATTCAGAAATCGATCCAACAAAAGAAAGAAGTAGAATTAACCACTAGAGTCGCGATCGAACAACGGGAATTGCAAGCCGAAAAACAATCTCTAGAAATTGCCAAACAAAAAGAAGATGACCAAAATAACCCAACAAAAAGAAATTGAATCGCTCAAAGCACAAAGAGAAAGAGAAGTTCAAGAAGCAAAAGACCAAGAAGCCGCTAAAATTGCACGAAATAAAATCTTACAAGAAAAAGCAGTTGAAGAAGAAAAAATTCAACAGCAACTATCCGTTCAACAAAGTCAAATCAATGCAGATATTGCCTTAGAAGAACGCAATAAACAACTAAAAGTCACGCAAACCTTGCAACGACAAGAGGCAGAAGTCGCTGAAATTACCCGCCAACAAACCGTAGATGCCTCTCGCTTGCGATCGCAAATCGAAGTCGCCGAAGCCGAACGAGAGTCAAAAATCGCCCAACAAGAAGCCGCGATTGCCATCGCCGAACGAGAACGCGATCGCTTCACCGCCGAAGCCGAAAAAGCCAAATCAGAAACTGCTGTAACAACCGCTACAGAAGTTGAAATTGCCGAACGGGAAAAACGCCTTTCGATTATCTCCGCCGAACAAGAAGCGCAAAAACGAGCAATTGGCGATCGCAACGTTGTAGAAATCGACGTTTTCAGACGCAAGCGCCAAGCCGAAATCGCGCGTCAAGCAGCCGAATTAGAAGCCGAATCGATCCGCACCCTCGCCGATGCTAACCGTTATAAAACTATAGCAGAAGCCGAAAGTAAGCGAGCGCTGATCGAAGCCGAAAATGCTCTGAGTAACGCCAATCGAACCGCAGAAATCATCAAAGCCATTTGGCCCGATCTCTCAGATCGCTTGCCAGAAATCGTCAAAGCTTTAGCACCGCAACCTGGCGTTTTAGGAAATGCTCGCATCTATGCGTTCCCAGGTGCAAACGGTAACAACGGCGGCGCTTCTAGTACGAGCGATATTAATAAACTGCTACTCTCAACGAGCGGATTATCGCTCATCAATACCTTACTCGACGAAGGGAAGTTAAGCAGTCTTATCGGTCAAATCAAACAATTATTAAGTTCCGAACCAGCCAAACCCCTCGAACCCTTAACCTCAACCCCTGCACTTATTGACGAGTCTCCGTCACCGAGTAACAAAAACGATAGTACCTGGGAAGACGAGATAGTGAGTTAGAAAAAACTGTAGAGACTAGGACTTACGTAGTAGATGCTCCCAAACCCCATGATAAAGAGGGGTGGGAGCTAGGGAGGATCGAGCTTCTAGTCATTGAGTGCGTAAGTCCTGGAGACGTAATATTAAATTCGGTTATTTACCAACTCTGCAACAATTGACAATCGGTTCGGAGGAGATCGCACCTAAGCCAACAGACTCTAACAAACTCTTCCAATCGGCGATAAGATTAGCGTTGTTAGGATTGGTCTGACGCATTGCAGCAAGTTGGGCGATCGCATCGTACCAAATTCCATGACTTGCTAAAAGTGCAATTCTTTCTCTTGGCGTTGCTTTTTGTAATTGTTCGTTCAGCGTCGGTTGAAGGGTGACTCTTTGTACCCATCCTTCCACAAAAACAGGTTTATGGGAATCGCAATACACCAGAAAATACCAATGGTACATTTTACCGATCTCTAGAGGCGCAGAAGTAGCAGGAAACGAGATTTTAGCTACGCCAGGTGTCGAATTAGAAACCGTAAAAGAAGTTACATCATTTTTTCCCCGTTCGTCTTGCAAGACAAATTCGATAGGCATATTGGGAGTAAGTTTGTAAGGCACATAAAACCAAAAGCTAGGACGTTCGGAAACCGTCTGCGCAAAGACAATTTCTGAAGTATTGTTCGTGCTAGTTTGCGCTTGTTTTTGAGTGTAGGTGTTGGGAGTTGCGGGAACGATCGCGGTTAAAGGTTCTTTGCTGACTTGACAGCTACCCCGACTTGCACCCCCGCGCGATCGTCCTGTAGGTGCGCCGCGATTGGCTTGATTGGGCGGTGGCGGCGGGACGAAATATATACTTGAAGTGGTAAATTGTGCCCATACTGGTGTTAAATTACTCGTCAAGCTAGCGATCGCGAGAAGCAATAATACGCGAGTCAATTTCATAACTCCCTCCTGGAAGTTTTTTCCCCTGTTGAAGACGAATTTCAATGACAACTACACTGCTGCTAGCAGCGATTACGGCGAAGGAAAAGGGAACGACAGGAAGCCAATAACCGCTTTGAGTTAATACCGCTAAACTAAGCCCAAACAAGCCAACGACTGCAATAGAAATACTAATCGCCAGCTTAAGAAAAGTATTTCTCCAATTATCTGATAATCCTACTCGCTCAGCCATCGTTGCGCCGATTAAAGCACAAACCCAAATCCCTATTATTTCGCTCCATCCAGGCATAATGCACAACAAAGAGCGTTTGTCAAGAACTGCACTAAGAATTTGACTGGTCATTTGCGCTTGCATCAGTACGCCTGGGACTTGCTGCGCTGGAGAGTTATCTTGAGAAAAAGGTGTAAGCCAATAATCGCCAAAACTAGGCGCTGTCGTACCGATAATGATAATGCGATCGCGAACGGAATTAGGATTGATGCGACCTTGGAGAACATCTGAGAGCGTCACTCGTTCGATCCCGCGATCGGGACGATAATTAAGTAAGATTTGATGACCCCAAAGATCGGATTTTTGATAAATGCCCGTATTGGTTTCCAAGGGCTTAAAAATAACCTTTCCCAATTGTAAATACCCCTCTGGAGTCCATTGTGGCAAGATTCCATCGGCGGCTAGGTAACGAAAGGCTAGCTGGACGCTAAAGGAATAAGAAGCTTGACAAAGCGAGGTAGGTTCTGGAGTCAAAACTAACAAATGGCGACGAATAACGCCATCGGAATCGACGATAAAATCGCTAAAACCAACTCGATCTGGGGGAACTTCTGGCGGAGGCGAGATACCTGGTTCGTCGAGAGTGCGATCGCTGACTTTACAAATAGCAATTAAACCATTTTGTTGTTGTAACTGCTGGACTAGATCGGGATGATTGTTCGCGACAGGATAATCTCGATAAATATCTAACCCGATCGCGTGAGGTTTAAAAGGTTCTAATTTCTGCAATAATTGAGCGAGAGAGTCATCGGATAGCGAACCTCGTCTGGTTTCTGGGTTTTGCGATCTAATATCGGCTTCGGTAACAGTAACTACTAATAAGCGAGAATCGGGCTTTTCTTGAGGTCGCAAAGCAAGCAGGCGATCGTATGCTTTAAGTTCTAGGGGTTGAAAAATGCCTAGATGACGGATTCCTGAGACGAGAGACGCGATCGCAATACTGGTTATTAATACCGCGCGTAACGAACAACGTGGGGACGTATAACGTGTTTTTTGGGGTAGATGTAGAGATTCCCAAGTCGGAGGAAATGCAGCAGGATTTTGATAAATCGCAGGCAACCAAGTAGCATAAGGAAATTGAGCCTCTAATCCTTGTAACTTTTCTCTTGCTTCCCGCACGGATAAATAAAAAGTGTCTCCTTTTGCAAAAGCTTCGAGAAAATACTTGAGAAATTCTTGTGCGACGCGATCGGGTACGGGTTCTCGCATCACTAGGATTTGCGGAATGTATAAATCGGCTAATTGCTGTGCTAATCCCAATCCATCGCAAGAATTGAAAATAGCTATTTTTAACCCTCGTTGAATCGCTTTTTTTAAGCCATGTTTTAACTGAGGAATACTCAAACTTTCGTTTTCATTGATGAAAATCTGTCCTGTTGTCCCTTCTTCTTGACTCAAACTGTGTCCCGCAAAAAAGAGAATATCCCAACCTTGCGCGTCCCATAACTGTTCGTTAAGTTCTTGTTGTTGGGGTTCGACGAGAAAACAAACTTCTGCATTGGGTAAGCGATCTAGCAGTTGGCGATCGGTTTGGATATTAATGCCCGTACTATGTCCTAGAATAGCAAGGACTCTAACTTTTGCCCTGGTAATCTGGGGATGTTCTATTTTTTGGTAAACTGGGGCACTTAAGGCGATTTCTGCTTTGGGATAGCGATCGCATAGATCCCATAAATGCCAAGGTAATCTGTTGCGCGATCGCGTCTTTTAGTTTGTAGCAAAATGCGGATTTCTTCGGAAGGCGACAACTGTTCTAGCAATTTCTCTCGAATCGAGCGAAAAGACTTAGAATCAAGCCATTCATTGAAGCGATCGCTTAAAATTTGGGCAGCGCGATCGCAATTTTCAATATAAGAAACGTTAGTTATGAAAGCGGCTTTTGCTTCTAAGCGGGATGGCGATCCTAAATGACGATAAGAAGTTTGCCAGCAGCGATAATCGTTCGGTAACTGAGGCGCAGGCGGTAACTGACTGGTAAGTTCTATTTTTGGCGCAAAACCCTCTTCTCCCATCTGTAGCGTGACGGGAAATCCTTTCTCAAAATTTCCTTCTCCTAATTTTAAGATAACGAGTTTAGACATATTTTAGTAGTTCAGGAGTTCAGTAAAGACGCGATATATCGCGACGGCGGGCAAAACCTTTTTGCCGTACAACGACAAAAAGCCCGCCTTGTCTTTACAGGAGTTCAGGAGTTCAGTAGGGGCGAATGGCAAGAACGCCCTTACAAGAATCAAGCGTAAATATTTTTTATTGCCTATTGCCTATTGCCTACTCCCTATTCCCTTAAATTACAAAATCCTCTACAACGCTGGCATCATCTAGGGCAATGCTGACGCTAAAATGTTCTCCTGGTTTGCCGCTAAACTGTAGTTGAACGTAATTGTCGGCACTTCTTGCTTGTGCTTCCATAAACGTTGCACCGCTATCGTCGAGAATGCTTAGTTTTAATCCAGCCGGTAAATAATTCGCGCGATCGCTAGCATGTACTTGCAAGCATATATTCGTTTTTTGTGCTGATTCTGCTTCTAGTTCGACAATTAAAACGATGTTTTCTCCTGCTAATTGCATACCTAAATCGATCGCTTTCCCTCGTTGAATAACTCCCGACTCTGACTCATCTATATCTGAAACGTCTCCTCCTCTAAAAGTGAAGACTGGATCGAGTCGATTTGTAGCAAACAATGTTTCGACTACTTCCCAACCCGTTTCAAAAACGCGATCGAACCATTGACTCAAGTTTACTCTAGCAGTTGCTGCTTGTCTTAAATCGTGCAGGCGATCGATTAAATTTTCAAGCGGTTGTAGCTGACTAACGGGTATTTGTTCTGTTGCGACTATCGGCGTAAATCCCAATAAACGTGCTTGGCGCAAAGAATCGTCTATTTCAACGACAATATAGCCAATGCGATCGCCCCACGTTTCTGCGGGAATCGAACATAGCGTTTGAGATGTTTTGAGAGGACGACATTCTAATTTACCGATTCCCGTCACTTCTAAATCTGCTACATCAGCACACAATCGCGCGACGGGATTCCAACTGTCGCTGTTAGATATATTAGTAGGAATGCCAAGCATTTGTAAGTAATCGTTAGCTATCCAGACAGCAAGCGTATTGAACATAACTCGTTCGGCTTTTTCGGGAGTCGGTTGCTCGCCAGCAAACTGTTTTGCTATGATGCGTCCAGGTTCCGCGATCGGCAAGAAAATGGAAAAATCTTCTTTTTCATTGATAATATAAGTCATAATTGCTCCTCTTTATAAATATCCTTCCATTTCTCCAAATTCACGCAGAATCGGCAAACACTGTCGTTGATAAAAACTGCTAAGCGTTCCTATAGATACGCCAAATTCTGTTGCTAGTACCTTCCAAGACGTTTCTGGCGGCAATCGTCTTAAAATTAAGACTTGACAATTGATATCTGGGCGATTTTTTTAAATAAATTTTACTTAGCTTTTTTTGGGGATCTTTTTGTACCCATTTTTTGATTTCCTCTAATAAGGTTTGGGAAGTAGAATTGGCTTGAATCTTATCGACTGGAGCGAGGCGATCGCGATTTGTAGACGAATTATTAGTTTCAAAAGAAATCGTTTGAGCTTGCTGTTTTTTATCGGTTATATAGAAGTCTTGAAGCCGTCTTTTGAGATAGTTATTCAGCCAAGTAATGACACTTGCTTTCGTGCGATCGTAGGGTTGACCCGTCTTTCCTTCGCAGAGATTTTGGCAAAAGTAAATCCAAGTTTGTTGTAAGGCATCTTCGTAATAAGGGGTATTCTCTCTCCAAAGTTGACTGTTAATTAAACGAATAATTTTAGTTAAATTTTTTTGTCTTTCTCTACTTCCTAGCGGATAATTGCAGGCTTCTGTTATTAATTGCTCTAGTTGTTGTTGTAGAGGAGCCATTTTTTTAGATATTGGAATAATTTAAGCTTATTTCTCCTTGAGTTCTTATAGACTTATCTCTGGAGTAAACATGATTTCGGCAAAATTTTACAAAATTTTACAAAGTTCGATAGCGTTTAGTAGGTTGGGTAGAATTAAGTGAAACCCAACAAGTTAATCTTTAACGATTTTTTCTCGGTAAATCTCGCGTTTTTTCGAGAAATTCGATAAGAGCCTCAAGGTATTGTTCTCCTCCCAAACTCGCTGCATCGTTATGCCCTGCATTGGGGATTAATAGAAGTTTTTTAGGTTCCGGTGTAGCATCATAAAGTTGCTGGCTCATTTTGGCTGGAACGACCTCATCAGCAGTACCGTGGATGAATAAAGCTGGCATTTTTAGCGATCGCACTTTTGAGAGAGAATCGAATTTCTCAGTAACAATCCAATCGATGGGAAAAAGTCGATACAAACTGACTTCTTCTGCAACTGCACCGATAGAAGTAAATGTACCTTCAACAATTACACCAGCGAGATTGGGATGTTTAGAGGCTAACTCAATTGCGATCGCACCGCCCAAAGAATGACCGTAGAGAATGATATTTTGGGCATCAATGTTGCGCGATCGCGTGAGATAATCTAAGGCAGTTGCTGCATCTTCATAAACTAGCGCTTCATTAGGAAAAGGGGCAGAACTTTTCCCATAGCCCCGATAATCAAATAGTAAGACCGATACTCCTAAATCGTGAAAGCGCGAAGCTCGATTGACGAGATCGCCTATGTTACTGCCATTACCATGAAAATATAACAGAACGGGAGCGTCTGGTTTTGATGATTCAATCCACCAAGCATGAAGTTTTCCGGTAGAAACAGGCAACCAAACTTCCTCATAGCGAAGATTAACTTCTGCGGGTGTTATTGCAATCGTTGCAGGTGGAAAGAAAATCAGTCGCGTTTGCCAAAAACGGAGAAATAGGCAAAGTCCGATATAGAGAGTTAAAAAGATACTACCAATAATTAAAATATGTTTTAAAAGACCTAAACTTACAAGTTTGTTGATGATTAATTTAGAATTTCTCATAATTTTAATCTTACCCTACAACTTTTGCCTGCTCCACTAAGATGTACTATTTCATTTCTTCGTTATCTTCTAAGTAAGAAGAGATGAAATGAGGGTTAGAGCGAGCGATCGCGATAGATTTTAAACAATTTGCATCTACCAAAATAAACTTTTTTGTTGAGATAACAGAACAGCGATCGCCCAGTTTTGTTAAGATGGGTTTTTCTCCTTGCTTTAATTTTTCGTTTATTTCAAAAACTTTCTCTCTAAAAGAACTACGTATCAACCATTCTTGTTGCAGAAGATAATTAGGTTCAAAAGCATTTCGTTCGATTAAAAAATAATCAATTTTATAGTTTTTAAGAATAGTTTGAGTAACTGATAAATCCGAACTATATTGAGCATTAATTAACGCGATCGCTCTTTGCTTTACTTGTTTGTAATAATCAGGATGATAAGCAAGCGCAAATTCTCGACCAACAAAATTAGAACGTCCAGAAAAGGCAGGTAAATTATCAGCATCTGAAGCTAAAGAAGCAATTAAAGTATCTTTTGGCTGTTCGGCTAAAAATTGATAAATTGTTGGTTCTGTACCCACAATCCAAGTTTGAAAAATTCCCACAAAAACTGGAGGAACAAGTGGAAAAATCACTATTATCGTCGCACCAATTCCTATCAATCCCAACCACAAAGATTCTTGTTCGGTAATTTTAGTATTTATCTCTTGCTTATTTTGCCACCAACGCCATCCAAACTCTAAAAGAATGAATAAAACAATTCCGGCTGCTATTGCCATTACAAACCGGAAACTATGAAGCGTATAGCGACTGGGAAGATGTAGTTTAGGCAGCAATAAATGTGCTAAAAAAAACATTCCTAGAGAAGCCAAAATAATTTGCCAAAGAATTTTGACTTCTGCTGTTATTAATTTAAGTCGGGGAAAACGAGATTTTGACAAAAATGGCAAAGCAAATCCCACCCAAACAATTGAAGGAAATAAAGGAATTTGTACGCCACTATTTCCCAAGAGAATAAATTGTAGTGGATTGACTCCAAAATATTGATTTCTACCTCGCCAACCAAATTCTGGCATAACTTGCATTTGTGCGGGAGTAACTAAAGTTGAAAATCCAGTTTTATTAGCGACAATAGAAAACAAGATAAGCAAAGCAATTCCCAATCCAGCTATCCAAAAAAGATAATTTTTTTTGTCTTGAGAAAATTGAGGCGTAATTCCCTGCCAGCAAAATAAACGGAGTGTCAATATAGCAAGTTCGACTAATAGTAATTGTGGGTAAAATAATCCTTGTAGGACGATTGATATTAAAACAGGAATTAGCGATCGCTCAACCAAATATACAAAAAAGCTGCAAAAAAAGGATAAAGAAATGCCCTCGGCGTTGCAGAGATAAGATCGTCGTTTAACCAAATTAGCTGATTAAAAAGCCAGCAAGTCAAGAAAGCACTAGCAGGAACCGGAAAAATTTTTAGAGAGAGTTTATAAAGATAGATAGTTGCAATTAAAGCTAAAAAAAGTGGCAAAATCTTGGCTAAAATAACTGGTTCAATGCCCAGTTTTGCTATTATCCAGTAAAAAAACTTATATCCAATCGGAGCTAAACTTGTAAAATAATCAGCGATGAGATCGTTAGGAAATAATTGAGAATCGACAAATCTTTGTAACCAGACTACGTGTTGTCGAACATCATCTTGAACGATGTAATCTTGGCTAAAGGCGTAATAGATAGAGATTATCCCGAAATATAACGGAATAACTAAGCTACAAATTAACCAAAAAAGCGGCTTTTTAAAATTAACCACAAGAAAATTTTCATAATTCATCATTCATCATTCATAATTTAAAAGACTCCAAGAAAAAGGCGATCGCTGCCAAAGTGAATAGTTTGCTTGCCTACTCGCACTATTGCATCTAAACCCTTGCCAGAAATAGTGACAGGAGGGGCTTGACCTTTTTGCACTGTCATGATGACAAAAAATTCATTGCCGCCTGTTGCCAAGATTTTTCCTCCGGTTTTGGTTTTCTGATAAGAAATTTTGACTTGGGAAGGCGCAACAAAGGTTCCTTTCATTGTTGTACCGTTGGGAGATTCAATGGTGAAAGTGCGATTGGTTTTGCTGCTTCCTGAAGAGGAATCGCGAATCGTCACTTTTCCTTCTGTATTCATAATCCATGTTTTATTTTGAAACGCTTCTGCCTCTGGCATTCCCTCAAACTTATCGACGACGGCAAAAAGTCCGCTAGCGCCCGACGAACCGCTATAATCGACAGCAAACGATCGCACTAATCCAATTCCCGCACGAGATTTGCTACCTGTGACAACATTATCGTTGGTTTTAAGACTAACAATTCCCGACCCATTAGGATTGGAGAGAAAGAAAATGGGTTTTGAATATTTCCACGGTCTTATCTTCGGCACGACCGCGACATTTTCATCCGTCCATTGACCGTCCTTATCAGAAATACCAGGATTGGCCCAACGACCGCCCAATCCCCAAATGCGGAAACTCCCAACATCGGGATACGACCAAGCACCGCCTAGCGGTTGTCGTTTAAGATAGATACTAGCTACAAAATCGTTACTATCTTGCCAGCGATCGCGAAACACATAAAAACCTTTTTGTTTGTCTGCTAAAACGCGATCGAGTATCTTTCCAGGATTCTGAGGAGTAACATCCTCTCGATAGTTTTTCAGTGCAAAAGCAGCTTCGTAGGGGAAAGAAATCCCAAAAGTTTTATCCCCTTCCATTCCCAAATGGCGACGAAACAACCACATTACACCTGGCAAAAATCGTTCTGAAACCGTTCCCATTCCTAACGTAAAAATCGATCCTCCGCCAAAACGTCGCGAACGACCATAAGTGGGAACGTCTAACTCGCCATCTCTCTCAATAATTCGGGTTAGATAATGGGGTAAAAACCACTCTGCACTAGAACCCTCTACTAAATCCTTCCCCACAACATTTCGATATGCTTGTAAGTAAGCAAGTAAGCTCAAAACCCACGGTTCTGTGGTATAATGATCGCCTTCTGTTCCAAAAGCGCGATCGCCAACCGCAGTCATAAGATATCGTTGAATATTGCGTTCGGCTATTTTTGAGAATCTGCGGACATCAATCCGTCTAAAAAAAATTCGTCGGGTTCGTCAAGAATCGCTAAAGAGGCTAACCCTGCTGCACTTCGCGCCCTAGCACTCCAATTACTCCAAGGGTTGCTGTTCCAACCTCTTGTAGGCGTATCTCCGTTAGTTAACCAGAGTATTTTACCTGCTAGCCAACGAGTAACCGTTCTCAAGCGTTCATTACTCCAGGAATTATAGCAAAGGTCATAGGCGATCGCGACTCCGGCAACGATCGGCCCTTGCTCGAAGATTCTGCGTCCCGGTTCTTCCATCGACTTTTCGATATGAACCCAGGCAGTTTCAGCCGCTTGTTTATCGTCGTTTAACAAAGAGAGAAAACAATGTCCCGCAGCATGATACCCACCATTGGGAACGTAACCTTCATAGTAAACTTTTTCTTTGAGTTGCTGGTTCAATCGAGCAAGAATTGCTTGACCTGCGGGAGTCTTAGCTTTTTCTCGCAAGGTGGGAACTTCGTCGCGGCGAAAAATAAGACGCGGATGGTCTCTTGGTTTTACGGGTTGATGGTTAGCAATGGGTTTGGGCCAATAAGGAGCAGAGATACCATTAACTTTGCCGCGTAAAGTACGGTCATTGAAGCGTCCTGAATAACTACCGATCAGCTTACCTTTATGAGGTAGAATTTCGATCGCGTAGTCAGCGTCTTGTAGCGGTGTTTTTTGCCAAGGATGAGATTGAATCTTCATCTTAACTTGCAATTGCCAAGTATTATCGAGACGGGTGACTGTAACTGCTCCCCGATGATCGACATCTTTATTAAATTGGGGAGCATAGCCCCAAACCTCCGGTTCGCATTGACCTTGAATGCAAACTAAATCGAGGGTAATGTTTTGATAGACGGGTTTTTCCTGCCAAAGCTTCCACACGCCTTTTTGGAGAGTTAGGCTAATATTTCCCGATAATAAAGTCGGATCGATCGCGCTTGAGGCAGGAGCTTTAGACCCTCCAATAATAAACGATAAAAAAGCCAAGCAGAAGTATTGAACTTTCATAGAGAAAATTAGCGCGATCGCTTTCGGATAACTTTTTCAGTCTACAGAATTGTTGAGAGAATGTAGGGACGCGATCGCAACCGCACTACTATATCAAGTAGAGCAACTCTCCCATCGCTAAATCATGACCCAAAAGAACTATAAAAAAACGCAAAGATTTAATAAGCTCAGATCTGATAATTTCCTTAAGACCTGACCCCTCCCAACTTACCCGTTGGACAATAGAAAATCTAGAGAAACAAAGCTTTTTAGCCTCTAGATTTTGTAGCTTTCGTTACGTAAATTTATAGTAGCCCATTTGAATGATGAATAGAAACACGCTGCCACCAAAACAGGGTTTATACGATCCGCAGTTCGAGCATGATGCCTGTGGGGTCGGATTCATCGTACATATGAAGGGGAAGCAATCGCACGAAATTGTAGAACAGGCGTTGACCATCCTCGTAAACCTCGAACACCGAGGAGCCTGCGGTGCTGAAACCAATACGGGAGATGGCGCAGGAATTTTAATACAAGTGCCGCACAAGTTTCTTAAAAAGGTAGCTGCCGCAGAAAATATCGCGCTTCCAGAAGCAGGGCAATATGGTGTCGGAATAATCTATTCATCCCCCGATCTCGCGGCGCGAGAAAAAGGCAGAAAGCTATTCGAGCAAATTGTAGCAGAAGAAGGGCTAGAAGTCCTTGGTTGGCGCGACGTACCGACAGATAACTCATCGCTCGGAAATACGGCAAAATCGAGCGAACCCTTTATGGAGCAAGTTTTTATCAAACGCTCTCCTGAATTAACCGACGATTTAGCGTTCGAGCGGAAACTCTACATCATCCGCAAGCGATCGCACGGAATTATTCGGTCTTCAGAAGTCGATCCCTATTGGTATCCGTCGAGTATATCGTGTCGCACGATGGTTTATAAAGGAATGCTCATGCCAGCACAGGTAGGCGAGTATTATTCAGATTTGAGCGATCCCGATCTTGAAAGTGCCTTAGCGTTGGTGCATTCGCGCTTCAGTACCAATACTTTCCCAAGTTGGGAGCGATCGCACCCCTATCGCTACATCGCGCACAACGGCGAAATCAATACCCTGCGCGGCAATATTAACTGGATGCACGCGCGACAATCGTTATTTAAGTCGGAATTGTTCGGCGAGGATCTCAAAAAAGCACAGCCGATTATCAACATCGACGGTAGCGACTCGACGATTTTCGATAATGCTTTAGAGTTGATGGTATTGGCAGGGCGATCGCTTCCCCACGCGGTAATGATGATGATTCCCGAACCGTGGACGGCGCACGAGTCGATGAGCGACGAGAAAAAGCCTTTTACGAGTATCATTCGTGTTTGATGGAACCTTGGGACGGGCCAGCGTCGATCGCCTTTACCATGGTACGTCAATGGGTGCAGTATTGGATCGCAACGGGTTGCGTCCGTCTCGTTATTACGTGACTAAAGATGACCTTGTAATTATGGCATCCGAAGCAGGCGTATTACCCATCGAACCCGATCGCGTGGCGTTTAAAGGTCGTCTGGAACCCGGTCGGATGTTCCTGGTAGATATGAATGAAGGTCGTATCATCGCCGACGAAGAATTAAAACACAAAATCGCGATCGAACATCCCTATCGCGAATGGCTAGATAAATATATTGTCGAATTGGCGCAATTGCAAGATGCACCGCAGGAAATGGAGGCGTATACTTCCCCCTTACTCCAGCGTCAGATGGCATTTGGCTATACTTTTGAAGAACTGCGCCTGCTGCTGACTCCAATGGCGCGCGATGGCGTAGAAGCTATTGGCGCGATGGGAACCGACACGCCACTATCGGTTCTTAGCGATCGCCCCAAACTCCTTTACGATTACTTCCAGCAATTGTTCGCGCAGGTCACGAACCCGCCTATCGATTCTATTCGCGAAGAAATCGTTACTTCGGCGGAAACAACTATCGGTTCGGAACGCAACTTACTCGAACCAGTACCGGAAAGTTGCCATCTCATCAAACTAAAAACGCCAATTCTCAGCAACGAAGAACTGGCAAAACTAAAATCTGTTTCAGAAGGCGGTTTTAAGTCCCTGGTTATTCCAAACCTATTCGACCCCAAAAAAGGCGCGAAGGGACTTGAGGAAGCTATAGAAGCGATTTGCTCTAAAGCAGACAAAGCAATTGAGGATGGGGTGAATCTCCTAATTCTTAGCGATCGCGGCATCAATCGAGATAACGCGCCAATTCCCGCCTTACTTGCCGTTGCTGGATTGCATCACCATTTAATCCGCGAGGGAACGCGCACGCGAGTTGGTATCGTTCTCGAATCGGGAGAACCGCGCGAAGTACACCATCATGCCGTACTCATCGGTTATGGATGCTGTGCCATCAATCCCTATCTGGTCTTCGAGACGATCGCGGATATGATTGACGATGGTTTATTGCTTAACGTCGATTTTAAAACGGCTTGTAAGAACTACGTGAAATCGGCAACCAAAGGCGTTATTAAAGTTGCTTCCAAAATAGGAATCTCGACTATTCAAAGCTATCGCGGCGCACAAATTTTCGAGGCGATCGGACTCAATCGATCGGTTGTCGATAAATATTTTAGCTGGACGGCATCGCGCATCGAAGGCGTAGATATTGAAATCATTGCCCAAGAAGCCATTTTGCGTCATCGTCATGCCTTCCCAGACCGCGAAGTTAACGGTCACAATCTCGACGTTGGCGGCGAATATCAATGGCGCAAAGACGGCGAAGCACATTTATTGAGTCCGCAAACCATTCACACCCTGCAACAGGCAGTCCGCGAAGGCAGCTACGAGCATTACAAGA
Organism: Candidatus Altimarinota bacterium; assembly: GCA_012031035.1. Classification (GTDB taxonomy): domain Bacteria; phylum Cyanobacteriota; class Cyanobacteriia; order Cyanobacteriales; family Microcystaceae; genus Hydrococcus. The sequence goes on from JAAUUT010000061.1 coordinate 21,111, forward strand.
AATATGCGGCGCTAGTCAACGAACAAGGACAAAAATACTTCCGATTGCGCGATTTACTCGAAATCAAGACTCGCGAACCCATTCCCATCGAGGAAGTCGAACCTGTTGAGGTAATTGTTAAACGCTTCAAGACTGGGGCGATGAGTTACGGTTCTATTTCTAAAGAAGCACATGAAAGTCTTGCGATCGCAATGAATCGTCTCGGCGGTAAATCGAACACGGGCGAAGGCGGCGAAGATCCCGAACGCTATACCTGGACGAACGATCGCGGCGACTCGAAGAATAGCGCTATCAAACAAGTTGCTTCCGGTCGTTTCGGCGTGACGAGTTTGTATCTGTCTCAGGCGAAAGAATTGCAAATTAAGATGGCGCAAGGGGCCAAACCGGGCGAAGGCGGTCAGTTACCCGGTAAAAAAGTGTATCCTTGGATTGCCAAAGTGCGTCACTCGACTCCCGGCGTTGGTTTAATTTCGCCGCCGCCGCACCACGATATCTATTCAATTGAAGACCTTGCAGAGTTGATCCACGACTTAAAAAATGCCAATCGCGAAGCAAGGATTAGCGTCAAGCTGGTTTCTGAGGTTGGAGTTGGGACAATTGCTGCTGGCGTTGCCAAAGCACACGCTGATGTAGTGTTAATTTCCGGTCACGATGGCGGGACGGGCGCATCGCCGCAAACTTCCATCAAACACGCGGGATTGCCTTGGGAATTAGGACTTGCTGAGACGCATCAAACGCTGGTTTTAAATAACTTGCGATCGCGCATCGTCGTAGAAACTGACGGTCAAATGAAGTCGGGGCGCGACGTGGTAATTGCTGCATTGCTTGGTGCGGAAGAGTTCGGATTCTCCACTGCGCCATTAGTCACGCTGGGTTGTATTATGATGCGCGTTTGCCATCTCAATACTTGTCCGGTAGGCGTTGCAACCCAAGATCCGCTTTTGCGCAAGAACTTTACAGGCGATCCCGAACATACCGTCAACTTCATGAAATTCGTCGCCCAGGAAGTTCGCGAGATTATGGCGCAACTCGGTTTCCGTAGCTTTAACGAAATGGTCGGACGTACCGATGTACTGGAATCGAAAAAAGCGATCGCGCATTGGAAAGCAAAAGGCATCGACCTCTCGAAAATCCTTTATCAACCCGAAGTCGGGGAAGAAGTCGGACGCTATTGCCAGATTCCCCAGGATCACGGTTTAGAAAAATCCCTCGATATGACCGTGTTATTAGCTCTGTGTAAACCTGCAATTGAGAAAGGCGAACCCGTAAAAGCTACGCTACCCATTAAGAATATCAATCGCGTCGTCGGTACGATCCTCGGTAACGAAATCAGCAAGCGTCACTGGGAAGGATTGCCAGAAAATACCATCCACTTGCATTTCCAAGGTAGCGCGGGTCAAAGTTTCGGCGCGTTCGTTCCCAAAGGCGTTACCCTCGAACTCGAAGGCGACGCAAACGACTATCTCGGCAAAGGTTTAAGCGGCGGTAAGATTATTGTTTATCCGCCAGTTGGCTCTAGTTTTGTACCAGAAGAAAACATCATCATCGGCAATGTTGCCTTTTATGGTGCAACGAAGGGTGAAGCTTATATTTGTGGTATTGCTGGCGAACGTTTCTGCGTGCGCAACTCTGGCGTAAATGTAGTCGTTGAAGGCGTTGGCGACCACGGTTGCGAGTATATGACAGGCGGTAACGTGGTTATTCTCGGCGCAACGGGACGTAACTTCGCAGCAGGAATGAGCGGCGGCGTTGCTTATATCCTCGACGAAACGGGCGATTTTGCCACGCGCTGTAATACGTCTATGGTCGGTTTGGAAACTCTAGAGAGCGAGGATGTCGAAACCATTTACCAAATGATTCAAAAACACGCCGATTATACCAAGAGTCAAAAAGCTTCAAAAGTCCTGGCAAACTGGGAAGCAATGCAATCCAAGTTCGTCAAAGTGATGCCAAAAGATTACAAGCGCGTACTTGCTTGTATCAAGCGCGCGCAAGAGTCCGGTTTAAGCGGCGACGAAGCGCTAAACGCAGCATTTGAAGAAAATGCCCGCGATCTTGCCCGTGTCGGTGGTAGTTAAGCGCGATCGCGCTTAACCTAACAAGGAACTTAACTTCCTTGTTAGGTTGTTAAATTATTTCATAGAACGCACAAGTCTATCTCATCATATGCAAATTGAGACGATAGAAACAAAAAGGCTTAAAGGAGAAAGGATAAACCAATCTCATTGGAATTTATGGCTTGAAATGGGTTCTAATTCAGAAGTGATGGCAACATTAGGAGGGATTTGGAGTCAAGAAAAAGCTAAGGAAAAAATGCGCTGGAATTCCGAACAGTGGCGATGCTACGGACACGGACAATGGATGTTTTTTGAAAAAGAAACTGGCTCGTTTGTAGGACGTGGCGGAATTAGAAAGATGAATGTCAATGGAAAAGAAGAAGTCGAACTCGGCTATGCACTAATGCCGAAATATTGGGGTCAAGAACTAGCAATAGAAATCGGAGAAAAAACGCTATCTATTGCTTTTAATAAATTTCACTACCCTAGCGTAGTCTGTCTTACGTTAGTAGAGAATAAAAAATCCGAACGGGTCATGCAAAAGATTGGATTTACCTTTGAAGATAATATCATTCATGCCAATCTACCTCATGTTTTGTATCGATATAAAAATTAGATGAATTAATTTTAATTAAAAAATTTATTATTGTTTACATTAATAAATAAGGATTAAATTTAGTTTTTATTTACAATAAAATTATTCATTTTCACCAAACAACGGGTTATGTTGCGCGAAGATCTTAAAAAAGAACTAGATAAGCTAAATGACGAGCAACTTCAAAAAATTGCTGATTTCATAACTTCTCTTGAATTGCAATCCGAACAGATTACACAGTCTACTCCATTTTGGCAGAGGACAACATCAACAGAAAGATCTAGAGAATTTCGTGAATGGGTTTCGCAGCTTCCTAAAGACAGTCCTAGCCTTTCTGATGAAGCCTTTAGCCGCGATACTATTTACGCAGAATGACAAGATATCTGCTTGACACAAAGGTTATTATGCGGTTCTGCAATCCTTCTGATATACAGCATCAACTTGCAACGAATGCAATTTCTATTTTACTTGCACAAGCAGATGAATGTTTCCTTACGGCTCAAGTAATCGTTGAGTTTTGGGTTGTTTCTACAAGACCAACTGAAGTTAATGGCTTGGGTTGGACTGTAGAACGAACTAGAAGCATAATAGACCAATTGCTCGATCGCTTTCCATTACTAGAGGAATCCTCGCAAATTTTTCCAAATTGGCTAAATCTAGTGACAAATAACAAAGTAATAGGGAAGCGCACTCATGATACTCGTATTATTGCAGCAGCGATCGCAAATAGAATTACCCATCTTTTAACCTTTAATCCAAGCGATTTTACAGGTCTTTCAAACGTCGTAGTTACTCATCCACAAGAATTGGTAACAGTTGAAGGAAATTAGTTATGGCATTAGCGATCGCAAAGAGTAATGAAATATGAGATTAAATTAGGGTTACGATACCGCTACTAAGTTAATTAACAGAGGAAAATGAGAAATGATAAATCGAAAAAACGTCAACTTTTAGAGGTTTTAGAAAATTTAGTTGTTGAAGCAGAAGAAAATTTAATCGAAAAAGATCCACAGGTTATTGCCGAGATTGAAGAAGCAAGAAAAGCTTATCAAAAAGGAGACTATCAAACGATTCAAGAATATATAGCAAATCAGTCTATAAAAAACTGAGTAAGGAAGACTTGATATGACTACTAATACTAGACAGGAGACATTTGTCGAACAGAAAGTTACTTACACTTTAGAAATAGATGGGAAGTTTTTTTATTATTGAGAACGTACCAGCACGAATTTGTGTAGAAACTAACAAACAATTCTTTTCTCCTGAAACTGTAAAACATATTCAGCAAATGATTTGGGGAAAAGAAAAGCCTAAAAGAGTTCTCGAAACACCCGTTTACGAATTCGTGGCAAGTTAACACTTTATAAGGAAAAACTATTTAACTTTCATCATATTAAGGAGAACGCAATGGGAAAACCAACCGGATTTATTGAATTTCTTCGCGAAGTTGCATCGGAAATCTCGCCGCGCGATCGCATTGGCAATTGGGACGAATTTCACTTACCCATGCCAGAAGAGAAACTGCGCCAACAAGGGGCGCGTTGTATGGATTGCGGCACGCCGTTTTGTCATACAGGAACCGTCATTAGCGGCATGGCAAGCGGCTGTCCGATTAATAACCTCATTCCAGAATGGAACGACCTAGTATATCGCGGACTTTGGCGCGAAGCATTAGACCGCCTGCACAAAACCAACAATTTCCCCGAATTTACGGGTAGAGTCTGTCCCGCACCCTGCGAAGGGTCTTGCGTACTCGGCATCAACAATCCCCCCGTTACCATTAAAAACATTGAATATTCAATTGCCGAAAAAGGCTGGGAAGAAGGCTGGATAACTGCCGAACCGCCCGAAAAACGCACGGGGAAACAAGTCGCGATCGTGGGTTCAGGGCCTGCTGGTCTGTGTGCGGCGGCACAACTCAATAAAGCAGGTCATTGGGTAACGGTTTTTGAACGCGAAGACCGTCCGGGCGGACTGCTTACCTATGGTATCCCTAACATGAAATTAGATAAAAAGCAAGTTGTTTTGCGTCGGATCGAAATCTTGGAAAAAGAAGGCGTAAAATTTCTTTGCAATACCGAAATTGGTAAAGACATACCCGTCGAAATCCTATTACAAGAATTCGATGCTGTTATCCTTTGCACTGGCGCAACCAAACCGCGCGACCTTCCCATCGAAGGACGGGAGTTGCAAGGTATTCATTTTGCGATGGAATTTCTTACTGCAAATACCAAAGCCGTTCTGGACAATAATACAAATGGCAATTTCATTTCTGCCGCAGGCCAAGATGTCGTTATTATCGGCGGCGGCGATACAGGTACAGATTGCGTGGGGACTTCGATTCGTCATGGCTGTAAAAGCCTCGTCCAACTAGAAATTTTACCCAAACCACCCGAAAGCCGCGCTCCCGAAAATCCTTGGCCTGAATGGCCCAAAATCTATCGTATGGACTACGGACAAGAAGAAGCGGCTGCCATGTTCGGCGACGACCCGCGTTTTTACATCACCACGGCGACAAAATTTGAGGGCGATGAGAACGGACACGTCAAAGCCGTCCATACCGTACAAGTGGCATGGGAGAGAAACGAAAAAGGACAGTTTATACCCAAGCACGTTCCGGGCACTGAAAAAGTCATTCCTACCCAACTTGTCTTGTTGGCGATGGGATTCCTCGGCCCAGAACAACCCTTGCTCGATGCTCTCGGTTTAGAACGCGATGCGCGTAGTAACGTAAAAGCTGACTACGGTAAATATACTACTAGCATCCCTGGCGTTTTTGCGGCTGGAGATTGTCGCAGGGGTCAAAGTCTCGTCGTTTGGGCTTTTAATGAAGGTCGCGGGGCTGCTCGCGAATGCGATCTTTATTTAATGGGGACTACTGACTTACCTTAAGTTGAGGCTTTAAGTTTTAGTCTCAAAATAAACGGGTGGGCATTGCCCACCCATTTATCTAACTTACTGCCTTACTGCCGAAGGTTCTTTACTACTAAAAAAGGCTTTTAGCACTTGCTCGGAAATTTGAGAACCAGTTAATCCCAAATCCACGAACGATTCCTCCGGTTTGGCATGGTCTACTAACTTATCGGGGATGCCGAAACGCTTCACGGGAACCAAAATATTATTATCCTGCAAAGCTTCTGCCACCGCCGAACCAAAGCCACCCATCAGACAGCCTTCTTCTAAGGTAACTACTTTACCGATACGCTGCGCTAGAGGCAGAATAAGTTCTGTATCCAAAGGCTTGACAAAACGAGCATTAATAACTGTTGCTTCGATTCCGTGTTCGCTGAGAATTTCAGCGACTTGCATCGCAGTATTAACCATCGTGCCATATCCCAAAAGCAAGACATCATCGCCATTGCGGAGAATTTCGCCTTTTCCGACGGGTAGGGGTTCCCAACCCTCTTCCATCAAAGGAACGCCAATTCCGTTACCTCTTGGATAGCGCATCGCAATGGGGCCGTTAGTGTAATTAATACCCGTCACGACCATCCTTTGCAATTCGGCTTCGTCTTTGGGAGCCATAACAACCATATTAGGAATGCAACGCAAATAAGCAATATCGTACATTCCTTGGTGCGTTGGCCCGTCAGCACCCACAATTCCTGCCCTATCCATACAGAAGAACACGGGTAAATTTTGGATGCAAACATCGTGAATGATTTGGTCGTAGGCGCGTTGTAAGAAGGTTGAGTAAATTCCTACTACCGGACGCATCCCTTCGCAGGCTAAACCTGCGGCTAAAGTAACCGCGTGTTGTTCGGCAATCCCGACATCAATATATTGTTTGGGAAGTTTTGCTTGGAGTTTGTCCAATCCGGTTCCCGTTCCCATCGCTGCTGTAATGCCAATAATTTTGGGATTATTTGCGGCTAGTGTGGTTAACGTATGACCAAAAACTTTGTAATAGGTTGGTGGTTTGGGCTTACTCGAAGGGATAGGTTTGCCTGTCGCTAGGTTAAAAGGATTTTGGGCGTGGTAGCCTACTTGGTCTTTTTCAGCGACTTCGTAGCCTTTGCCTTTAACCGTAGCAACGTGTACGAAGACGGGGCCGGGAACTTTATGCGCCTGTTTGAAGGTAGAGATAAGTTCTGAGAGGTTATGACCGTCAATCGGACCGAAATAGGTGAATCCTAACTCTTCAATCACGGCCCCTACTTTGGGAACGGCAAGCCGTTTCATTCCTTCTTTAACACGTTCCATTTCGGGAGTCAGCGATTCGCCGAAGAAAGGTAAATGTTTAAATTGTTCTTCTAAATTATCCGAAATAAATTGAATGGGTTCGCTCAGGCGAACTTTATTAAGATAGCGAGAAATTGCTCCAACATTCGGAGAAATTGACATTTCATTGTCGTTCAACACGACCATTAGGTTAGTGTTGGGTAAATGTCCGGCATGGTTGATAGCTTCTAATGCCATACCGCCAGTTAGTGCCCCATCGCCAATAACCGCAACGACTTTGAAGTCTTCTCCTTTGGCATCTCGCGCCAACGCCATCCCTAAAGCCGCAGAAATGCTAGTGGAGGCGTGTCCGGCACCAAAATGATCGAATTTGCTTTCGCAACGTTTGAGATAGCCTGCAATACCGTCTTTTTGGCGCAGGGTATGAAAGCGATGATAGCGCCCGGTTAGCATTTTGTGGGGGTAAGCTTGGTGTCCCACGTCCCAGGTAACTTTATCTCGGTCGAGGTCGAGCGTTTGATACAATGCGATCGTCAGTTCGACAACTCCCAATCCTGGACCGAGGTGTCCGCCACTCGCTGCGATGGTTTGTAGATGCTTTTCTCGAATTTGACGGGCAACATCCTCTAGTTGACGAAGTGACAAGCCGTGCAACTGATTTGGATGGGTAATTTCACTTATATGCATATCGGCGTGTTCTCTCAAAATTTTCGACTCAGCAAATTCAGTAATCAGTTTTTGAAGGCAGAAGGCAGAGGGCAGAGGGCAGAAGGAAAGATGTTTAACATTTCTCCCCTACTTTCTTATTTCCCAGTCACCAGTCCCTAATCACCATTCACCATTCACCGAATAGGCATAGTCGAGGAACCGTTGCTTGCTTCTAGATTTAGCTAGTTTTAGGGTAAAGTCGAACTCGGCTATAGCGTGTTCTCTAGCTATTCCAGTCGCGATCGCAACCAATATAGATTATGCCAGAGCAATCTGGCTTTTTTCTGAAGAATATAAAATTTAAGATTCCGCTTGATTCCAAGCTTCGGCTGCTTCTTTGACTGCTTGTTCGACTGTTTTTGTTTTAACATTGCCGCCTGTAAGTTTTCATAGATTAACTTTTGCAGTTGGTTGATGTTCTTCATGGCAGGAACTAACACTTCGGAATCTTGAAGCTGAGTAGCACTAACTTTTCTCGCTTGTTCGATGGGAGTTGTTTTGCCCCCCTTCTCTAATTCTTTGGCGTATTCTTTGACTGCCTCTTGGGTCGAAGGCAAGACATTTGCTGCTTTCGCAAAGGCTAGTTGATTAACGCTATTGGTGACGAATAGGGCAAATTTAACCGCTTCGTCTGGCTTATCCGTAGCGCGGGGAATTACCAAATTCATCACCGCTACATTTTTCTTACCCGTTTTCCCAGTCATCTGAGGGGCGGCGGCAGATACTTTGGCAATAGTCGGGGCATTATTTTCTATCGTTTTGAGAAATTCTGGGCCTGAAGCAAGTAACGCTAACTCTCCCGCTTGATAGAGTTCGACGGCATGGCGATGTCCTTGGGTAAGAACTTCTGGCGGGAGGAGTCCTTTTTGATACAAATCAACCCAATATTGGAAGGCGGCGATGCCTTCTGGGGTGTCAAAAGCGGCTTTTCCTTTCTCGTCAACTAATTTGACTCCCATTTGTACCAACGATTCTAAGATTTCTGCCGAATCGCCAGGAACGAAGGTGGCAAAAAAGGCATACTTACCCGTTTTTTCCTTGACTTTTGCGGCAAATTCTGAGAGTTGTTCAAAGGTTTTGGGGGGTTCGTTAATGCCTGCCTTTACCAACAAGTCTTGATTATAAATAGTAACTCGCGTAGTTAAATACCAAGGAATGCCAAAACTAAGATTGTCAAGGGTACTCGCTTGCCAAATCTTGGGTAAATATTGCTGTCTGTCTTCTGGCGTGACTTTAGTATTTAAATCCAACCAAGAATTATTTGCGGCTAATCGCGAGGCAAAACTGGGGTTGAGATTGACTACATCCGGTGCTGTTTGAGCGGAAACAGCACTGAGGATTTTACTTTCCATCGCGTCCCAAGGAACGTCAACCCAACGAACTTTTACGCCTTGATTTTCTTTCTCAAATGTGCTTATTAGCTCGGTGAAATACTCAGTAAATTGAGGCTGTAACTGCATCGTCCAGAACTCTAACTCAGGACTCGGTGCAGGATTAGATTGACAGCTAATCAGCCAGCTTAGCAATAAACCTAGAAGCGACCACAAGCTTAATTTTTTGTATTTGACAATTTTGCTCATTCGTGACGACAATAAATGCAGGATATGATATGCACAATAGATTATCTCGCCTCAGTTCTTACCCGACTACAAAAATCTCTCTATTGTTTCTTTTTTAGGGGAGATTGGGTAGCATATATTTAACTCGCTCTCCTCGCATTTTGACAATATTACATACATAGCGATCGCGATCTCTATGAAGACTAGGGGTTTATGTTAGAACGTCTAAAAACGCTTTTACCAAATAAAAGTACAGGATTTGGGCTAGAAATTACGCCCGAACGAATAAACTTAGCACAACTGAGCAAGCAAGGACAAAACTATAAGTTAGTCAAATATTGTTCTAGCGAAATTCCTGAAGGCGTTTTTGAGGAGGGCAAGATTGTGGACTCTCCCACACTAGCCGAACGCATCCAAGAATTGCTCAAAGAATACAAAATTAATACTAAGCGAGTCGCGACATCAGTGCCAATGCGAGAGGCGATTATTCGCATCATTCCTTTGCCAGCAGAACTCGACGAACAAGAATTGCGGGAGATGGTATTAAACCACGAGGCATCTTTATACTTGCCTTTTCCACGCGAAGAAGTAGATCTCGACTATCAAAAACTAGGTTACTTTGAAGATGACGATGGCATCGAAAAAGTTAATGTCCTGTTAGTGGCCACCCGACGAGAAATTACCGATTCTTATCTCGATACCTTTAAACTAGCTGGTCTAAATGTGGATGTGCTAGAAATCAATAGCTTTGCTTTGATTCGCACGATTAGAGAGCAATTAAGGCAATTTGGCTCCAAAGAAGCCGCCGTTCTTGTCGATATCGAATTTGACAGTACAGAAATTGCGATCGTTGTCGATGGCGTTCCTCAATTTTCTCGCGTCGTACCCATTGGAACTTACCAGATGCAAACGGCTTTAGCTCGCGCGATGAATTTAGCGCCGACGCGAAACCCGGAGATTCTTCAGGATATTTCCATTCCTAACACGCCTTTTGATAGTTTAAGTACGCAAGGAATCGCTATCAATCCTGGCATGAGTTCTTTGTTAAGAATTGTCAGCGAATTAACCGACGAACTCAAGCGCTCTATTAATTTCTATTTGAGTCAAAGCGATGGATTAGAAGTCGTTCAACTCCTCTTAGCAGGGCCTGGAGGCGGTATCGGACAGTTGGATGAATTTTTTACTCAGCGATTGAGCGTACCAACTATGCAAATAGACCCCATAACAGCGCTGTCTTTGCAAGTCAATCAAGAAATTCCTTCCCTCGTGCGACCTGGTTTGGGAACTGTTTTGGGTTTAGGACTTCGAGAGGTTTAAAACGATGTATAGCTTAGATGTTAATTTTCTCAAAGACCGTCAGGTGCTAGAAGACCCCAAAAAAACGACTCAAGGGCAATCGCCTGGTTTAGCGATAGGGAAAAACTTGCCGATTTTAATTGGGTTAGGGGTTTTAGTTCTCTTACCTGCGACGACGGCTGGATTGTTGTTAGTGTTGAATTCTCAAACGGCAAAGACGCAAGAGAATATCAAAAACTTAGAAGCAGAAATGACCGCGCTGGCGGGGCAAAATAAAAGCATTCAAGAACTCGAACAGCAAGCGGCTACTATAAACGAAGAAACCCAAGCAATTGTTGGGGTATTCAATCAAATTAAACCTTGGTCGGCTATTTTACAAGATATTCGCGATCGCATTCCTGCGGGCGTACAAATTGAAACGATTAAACAACAAGAAGCCAAAGGTGCTGCAAGCACTGCGCAAGGAGCTACGCCAACACCAGCTTCGGTAGAAATTTCGATTGCGGGGATGGCTCGTTCTTACGATGATGTGAATGACCTGATTCTTTCCCTACAAAAATCTAACTTTTTGAACGCTCAAAAAACCGTCTTAACCAGTGCGGAAACCGTCGATTTTCCCGTCGAAGAACTGAACGAAGACGAACGCGAAGCACTAGAAAGACAGATTCAACAAGGAATTTATCCCGGCATTCCTAAAGGCGCAAATATCAATCTAGTCAGTTTAAAGATACTTATAACTTCCCCAAAGTTGTCAAGTATGAACTTAAAACCGAACTAGGCGATATCCCTGCTTCTAAACTAACTGGAGAACTAGCACGCAAAGGTTCGGTTGGATTAGTGACGAGGATTAAAACATTGGAGGCAAAAGGAGCAATTCAACCTTAAAAAATGATGAATGATGAATTGTGAAGCATTGCGGACAAAGTAAAGTCAAGAATTCCCAGTTCTATCTGTGGAATTAATCCAAAATCTAAAATCCAAAATCTAAAATCCTATGACTTTTTCTGATGAATTTGTAACCAGGGGTGGCGATACCAAAACCAAAGTCGAAGAAGAAACTTATCCCACTGCATTTGGGATTACTTTTACGCCTCAAGTGAGTGGCATTGCTTTGGCGCTTTTAGGAGTGCTTGGCGCGGTGTATGTTTTATTTAATTTCGTCATGCCAGCTTATCAAAACTATCAAACCCTAAAAGCCGACGAACAAGCCAAAACCGACCAAGTTAAACAACAAAAATCGGGTGTCATCGACAAGCGATTTCAAGAAGCAGACAGCAAACTCAAACAAGCACAAAGGCTAAAAGCCGATGTCTTGAATTTATTTTCTAATGAAGACACCCTCGATACATTATTGCTAGATATCAATCAATTTGTGACGGCAAAAAAAGCGAATTTAATTAACTATAAACCGCAAGGAGGTGATGCAGTTGTCATCAATGATAGTTCTTTAGGCGCTCAAGTCAACAACAAGTTAAAACGTAAAACGGTTGAATTAGAAATGGAGGGAACTTTTGAGCAAACCCAAGCCGTTATGCGCGATATCGAACGGCTTCAACCCTTATTGATGGTCAAAAACTTAAATGTAGAAACTTCTGAAAATCCTTTTGTGATTTTTACGAATTTAAGTAACCAGCAAACCCAATTTATCCCTTTACCATCAAAGGTAAAAACTAAGTTTACTTTCGATGCTATTTTACCGCTAACACCAGAGGATGTAGCCAAGCTAGCACCACCGCCCGAAGAAATAAAAGATGGACAAACACCGAAAAAATAGCGATTAAAGTCATACTTATTGAAATAAGTAGAGCATTGCTATTAAAAATAAACGCGAAATCATTAATATTAGGCTGAGGAGTGAATCGTGAAAAACTATTATTACCCGCTTGCAATCTGCGGAGCGGTTGTAGCTATTTTAGCCGTACAACCCGCACAAGCAACAACAGAAAAAGATGAACTTATAAAGGTTATCGCCCCCCCAACCCCCCTTACATCCCCTG
>JAAUUT010000062.1 GCA_012031035.1 Candidatus Altimarinota bacterium
CCTCCGGCTCCCCCCCTTGCAAAGGGGGGGAGAGTTGGGGGGGAACGAGGGGGGTCAAAGTCCCCCAAATTTGGAGGATTTAGGGGTCAGAATTTTGGGTTTTACTCAACTGAAAACCTCTATCATAGCGAAGATATACTCTCGCTAAAAACTATTGCTGAAAAAGTTGATAATCTTGATAAATTCGAGCCGTTATCCTTAGAAGCTTCGGTTAAGAAACTAACAGAAATTGAGAAGAATACAACCCTATTTAAGCAGATAGATAAACCGTCTCAAATCTCTTCATCAAAAACAAAAAAAATCGCAACAACTCATCGCCCAAACCCCTCTGCCACCGCCAATGCAGGCACAAAACGCCCCAACAGTGCCGCAACCACAAATTACGATTCAGGATAGCAGCAATCCCAACATGGGGCAGACACCAGGAATGCCACCCGTTCCCTCTTCTGCACCAGCAATGCCACCTGCTTCTTCGGGTTCGGGAATGTTCCAACCGCAAATTACTGTTGAAGAAAACGGCAGTCCCTACACGCAAAATCCAGGAACTAATCAAGATTTATTAGAACCGACAACCCCATCCGCGCCCGTACTCCCTCGCGCTATTGCACCTCCGGTTGGGGATATAGCTATCTCGAATATCGATCCTTCAGCAGACGCGATCGATTTAGGGACAGATGTACTAGTTCCGCGCCTTGTTTTACGACAAGCACCCGCGAGAGAGGTGTTAGCTGTATTAGCTCGCTATGCAGGTCTTAACCTCGTCTTTACCGATACACAAAAACAACCAGCACAGCAAGGACAAGGGCAACAAGGACAAGCAGCACCAGCCGCAACAGCAGAACCAACCGTTTCTCTAGACTTAGAGAACGAGTCAGTTCAAGAAGTATTTAACTCAGTGTTATTGGTTTCTGGATTAAAAGCCAATCGTCGAGGACGAACTATCTTCGTAGGATCTGATCTACCACACGAAGCCCGTAACTTAATTAGTCGCACCTTACGACTCAATCAATCTAGTGCTGTCAATGCAGGAACCGTCTTAGCATCTCAAGGCGCTAACTTTCAGCGTGTTATTACCCCAGTTGAGGAAGTAGTCGATCCAGTTACGCAAAGGGTGGTACGTCGAGTTGAAAAACCCGCAGAAATTCAACCGATCAAGGTGGCTGCAAATACTGGTGCAGGTTCGCCGCTAATCCTGACAGGAATGACAGTTACATCCGATGACCGCCTCAATGCTCTCACCCTAACAGGCGACCCGCGTCAAGTAGAACTTGCAACATCGATGCTCACTCAGTTAGATGCCCGTCGTCGCCAGGTAGCGGTTAACGTCAAGGTAGTTGATGTTAATTTAAGCAATGAAGAAGATTTTAGTAGTAGTTTCTCTTTTGGCATAGGCGATACTTTCTTTTTACAAGACAGAGGAAGAGGTAGTGCAAGAATTGGTAGTAGTGCCCCACCCACCTCAGCCGAATTTAATAGCGGAACTGGACGCATTAATACTGCACCCGTTATTCCAAATCCTGCCGCAGAAAGCAATACTTTTTTAGATTTCAACAATACAACATTTATTCCAGGAACTCTACCAGGAACAACTATTATCGATAATCGTGCTGGCTCTCCTCAACCGCTTCGACGTTTTCCAGCAGAAGCAGGAGAGTTTGCTACTAGAAGAGCAGGCGTGTCTGGTAATCCCTTTGAGGCAGGTTTTACAGAAGTTGAGTTAGCTACAGATAATACAGTTACGATTAGCCCAACAGGTGAAATAACCTTCACACCAGGAGAACTGGGAACAGCAACCGGAGCATTGCCAAGCCTATTTCAATATCCTAGAAGATTTCTCGCGCAGTTAGAATCTCAGATTGTTAGCGGTAATGCTAAGATTCTGACTGACCCTACCTTAGTCGTACAAGAAGGACAAGAAGCTACTGTTAAATTGGTAGAAAGGGTTCTGACAAGTGTCAATACTCAAGTAGATCCTCTTAGTGGCGTGAGAACAACTACGCCCGTTTTTGAAGATGCTGGGTTAACCCTAACCGTTAATATAGAAAAAATTGACGACAATGGTTTTGTTAACTTGTCTGTTAGTCCTAGTGTTGATGCTCCCGGCGATCCGGTCAACTTTGATAGTGGTGGTGACACTAACAACGTTCTCACGCCGTTACAGAAGCGGGAACTAAGTTCTGGACTGCTTCGACTTCGGGACGGTCAAACCTTAATTCTGTCAGGAATCATTCAGGAAACGGATCGAACTACGATTAGTAAAGTTCCAATTTTAGGAGACATTCCTATTCTTGGCGCACTATTTAGAAGCACAAATAGTGATAAATTCCGAAATGAAGTTATTATTCTGCTAACCCCTCAGCTTATTGATGATAATCCCCGCTCTCAATTTGGCTATAACTATACTCCAGGCACAGCAGCATCGGAGATGTTAGACAAGCAAGGATTTGATATGCAGCAACAGAATCCTAATCCAGAAGAGGAAGAAGAAAGAGAAGAGGAAGAAGACGAGGATAATTAAACAAAAAGGTTGTCGATTTCCTTAAATCTTTACCCCCTTCAATCATTCAGCCAAGGAATTAATTCCTTGGCTCGTATCTGAAGTCGGTTTAAACTGAGATCTGGCAATCTTCGCAATAGCCGCTGGGGAATCAATTCCTCGTCTTACAAATAAAGTCCATTTTAATGGACTGAAATGCTTATTCAGTCATCTTTAGATGACTTTATAGATGAAGCAGCGATTTAAATCGAGGGGCGGGCTATTGAGAATGGTGTAAGATATCAGGTTCAATGAAGTGAAACCCAACCTTGTATCTTAAAATCTCTTTCACAACTAACGATCTCAACCAAGATCAAAAAAGATTGCAATATAGCAATGAGAACATTAGTTAAAAACGCTTGCGAGGACGATAATTAGCAACCGACTCTACTAATCCCAAGGCAATAAAATTGGTCAACAAAGCAGAACGACCGTAACTGAGCCAGGGTAAGGGAATCCCTGTAATTGGTGCAATACCTACGGTCATGCTGATATTAACGATAACTTGAAACGCAATCATCGATAGCATTCCGATCGCGAGTAAAGAACCAAAGTTTTCTTTGGCATTGCAGGCAATAAAAACAAGTCGCAAGCAGATTAACCAAAAAGCAATCAGTACCCCCATACTGCCAACAAACCCAAATTGTTCTCCTACTGCCGAAAAAATAAAATCCGTATGCTGTTCGGGAATGAAATTGAGTTGAGTTTGCGTTCCCCCATACAATCCGCGTCCCCACATTTCCCCAGAACCGATCGCGATACGAGATTGTATCAGTTGATACCCA
Source organism: Candidatus Altimarinota bacterium (assembly GCA_012031035.1). Classification (GTDB taxonomy): domain Bacteria; phylum Cyanobacteriota; class Cyanobacteriia; order Cyanobacteriales; family Microcystaceae; genus Hydrococcus. The sequence continues at coordinate 3,322 of JAAUUT010000062.1, forward strand.
CCGCCTAACGGATTTTGTTCTGGATGAAGAAAGAGCGTCAATCTATCTTTTGGTACTGTTTTAACAAATTCCAAAGAATACTGCTCAACTTCCCTGCTGCAAAATTCCCTGCGATCGCGCCAATCGCCATCATAAAACGGAAAGGTAGCGACAACCAAGCAATTAGTCCCATCGCTAATGCCCAGATTAACCAACCTGGAAACAAGACATTGTAGAGAATCGCAGAAACCAATGGAGATAACATTAAGATCAGCCAGCCTGGATTAGCATTTCCCCAGTAGAGCATTCCCAAAGTAATCGAGCCAAACACCAAACCCGTTCCCAAGTCGGGTTGTAGCATAATTAAAATCCAGGGAACCGCCGTCACCCCCAAGATCCGAAAAAGTGACGGCAAATTATCGGCAGGTTCCTTGTGTAACAGGGCAGCTAAGGTAATAATTAAGCCAACTTTGGCAAATTCCGAGGGTTGAATGTTAAAACTGCCAATATTAATCCAACTTTGCGCGCCATTAGCCGTCACGCCCATAAAAACGACAGCTAATAATGAGAGATTCGTAATAGCATAAGTTATCCAATGCCACTGTAAAAGATTTTCGTAACGCGATCGCGCTAACATCAAGGCAATCCCCAATCCCAGAACCCCCATCAGCCAGTGTTGCCACCAATCAACTGCACCTTCGTGGAGTTCTGTTGTTTTAATCATCAGTCCTCCCAAAGCTGTTAAACCGACGACTAAAACCATTAACAACCAGTCAACTTGCGGCCAGGAGACAAACCATAACTTCCAGTTAATTCTGGGTAGGGATCGTTGCAACATAGATTAGAAAATCAATAACTAAGCAAAAGCAGCAATAGAAACTTTAGCGGCTACTTGTTGGGCGATCGCAACTAACGCTTTAGCAGAGGCGGATTCGGGAGCCGCTATAACGATAGGAATCCCATTATCGCCGCCCTCGCGCAAGGCAATTTCTAGGGGAACGCAACCCAATAAAGGCACGTTTAATTCCTTAGACGCTTTTTCGCCGCCGCCAGAACCAAATAGATCGTAACTGCGATCGCTCATATCTGGGGGAATAAAATAGCTCATATTTTCGACGATTCCCAAGACATTCACGCCTAACTGTTGGAACATCTTCAAACCGCGACGCGCATCTAATAAAGAAACGGTTTGCGGCGTAGTAACAATGACTGCCCCCGCCATGGGAACGGCTTGAACTAGCGTCAGTTGAGCGTCTCCAGTTCCTGGCGGCATATCGACGATCAGATAATCGAGATCGCCCCATTCTACTTGGTAGAGAAACTGGCGAATGATGCCGTTAAGCATGGGGCCGCGCCAAATAACGGGTTGATCGGAGTCGATCAAAAAGCCCATCGACACCATTTTAACCCCATAATTAAAAGCGGGTTCTAAGACATCTCCCTGCGCTCCTTTTTGCACCATGACTTGTGCGTTAGCAAGTCCTAACATGGTAGGAGCATTGGGTCCGTAGATATCGGCATCCAGAAGACCGACTTTCGAGCCTGCTTGGGCTAGGGAAACAGCTATATTGACGGCTACCGTGCTTTTGCCAACGCCTCCTTTGCCGCTAGAAACGGCGATAATATTTTTAATGCCTTTGACCGTTTCGCGATCGGGTAACGATTTTTGTTGGGGCGTTTCTGCGGTTACTTCTACCTCGACCTTTTCCACGCCAGGTAACTGTTTGACCGCTTTTTGACAATCTTCGACGATAAATTCTCGCAACGGACAGGCAGGAGTAGTTAAAACTAGGGTAAAACTGACATTTCCGCCGTCAATTTTAACGTTGCGAATCATGTTAAGTTCTACCAAACTTTTTCGCAGTTCGGGATCTTGGACGGGACGCAGGACTTCTAAAATTGATTTGGTATCTAGCATAATTAAATTAGATTCTCCTCTGCCCAGACTGCGGCAGGTGCGATTTTACAGTTATCAGTTATCAGTTATCGGTAGAGACGCGATATATCGCGTCTGTACATCAGTTCGAGCGTTTAGATTTAAGTCTCTCGCCAAATGTTTTTTTGCGTTAGTGACAAACCCGTAAGCATACGCCTGTTTACCGATGGCTGTTTACTGTTCGCTGGTTCAAGCAAAAGCTTTCCTTTAATTTATCTTAAAGCGAGGTGCTAACCTTCCGCTTATCAATAGACTTGGAATACAAAACCAAGAATAAATATTTCTTTAGGACGGTAAAAGCGATCGCCAATTACGACTGAGGTTGGTTTTCAAGATTAGTCGCGATCGAGCAAACTTACAAATAAGTTAATGGACGGACTATCATGCGTTGGGAATTTGGTCGTAGAAGTCGTAATGTTGAAGATAGAAGAGGAATAGGTGTTTCGCGTCCCCTTGTCGGGGGTGGAATTGGGACGATTCTCTTATTCCTCATCGCTACTTTTTTAGGAGTCGATCCGACAATGTTAGAGCAAAGTCTGCCAACGGATCGCTCTTATCCTGACTCCACACAATCTACCAGTCCGCCTGCTAACGACGAAATGACTGACTTGGTTTCCGTTGTCCTTGCCGATACTGAAGATACCTGGCACGGAATCTTTCAGCAATCGGGACAAACTTATCGAGAACCGACTTTGGTACTTTTTAGAGGTGCTGTTGAGTCGGGATGTGGCTATGCTGAGGCAGCGATGGGGCCATTTTATCTTAACTATCGCAAGAAGACCCTCGGTGCAGCGAAGCTCACCGATGGGATGAATTGACCAAGAACAATTAAACAATTCTTAATGTCCCTTGACATTCTATGCTAGGACAAATAGCATAGAAATAACTAAGAGGTCGATAAAGAGATGATAGTTTTAGAGTACAAAGTAAAAGGGAATAAAAGCCAATACGCAGCAATAGACGAAGGGATTCGTACTGCTCAATTCATCAGAAACAAAGCCCTGCGACTTTGGGAAGATGAAGAGAAAGTAGGGAAATACGATTTAAACAAATATTGTGCGAAGTTGGCTAAACAATTCCCTTTTGCTTCTAAACTAAACTCAGAAGCTCGACAAGTTAGTGCAGAAAGAGCATGGAGTGCTATAGCTCGCTTTTACGATAACTGTAAGCGAAAGATAACTGGAAAGAAAGGATATCCAAAATACAAGAAACACAGTCGTTCTATAGAATATCGAACTTCTGGATGGAAATTAGATTCTAAGAGCAAAAAACAGATAACTTTTACCGATAAGTTAGGTATAGGCAGATTAAAGTTAGTTGGTAGTAGAGATATCTATTTCTACAATGAAGACGACATTAAACGAGTACGATTAGTTAAAAGAGCCGATGGATATTACTGCCAATTCAGTATTAATGTCGATGTGAAAATAGAAACGACTCCTACAGGAAATTCTATTGGATTAGATGTAGGAATTAAAGAATTCTATGCTGATAGTAACGGACATATTGAGCCAAATCCTAAGTTTTACAGAAAGTCAGAAAAGTCATTAAATCGAGCTAATCAAAAAAAATCTCAAAAATACGACTCAGAAAGAAAAAAAGCTAAACAACCTCAATCTAAAAACTATCATAAAGCTAGAAATAGATATGCTCGAAAACATTTAAGAGTAAGTAGGCAACGTGTAGAGTACGCTAAGAGACTAGCATACTGCGTAATCCAATCTAACGATTTGGTCGCCTATGAAGACTTAAATGTTAAGAACATGGTCAGAAATCGATTCCTAGCCAAGTCTATAGCTGATGTTGCATGGTCAACTTTCCGTCAATGGTTAGAGTATTTTGGCTATAAGTATGGTAAGGTAACTGTTGCAGTTCCCCCTCATAACACAAGTCAAAATTGTTCTAATTGTGGCGAGAAAGTACAAAAATCTCTATCAACGAGAACGCATATTTGTCAAGAGTGTGGATATGTCGAAGATAGAGATGTTAATGCAGCTATCAATATTTTGAGGCTAGGACTCACTACGACGGGGCACGTCGGATGTCAAGCTTGGGGAGAGGAAACCTCTACTCTGGTTGGAGTAATCCTGCTATGAGCAAGTTTCCTCAATGAACCAAGAATCCCACGGTGCAGCGTAAGCTCACCGTGCGGAGTGTCAATGTCCCCTTGATGAAAAGGTTTATATTGACTTAAGTTTTTATCAAGATTTGAAAAATCGCTTTCAAGCACCAGGCGATTTTGCCCAAGCTTATGTTATCGCGCACGAAGTCGGACATCACGTACAAAAATTGTTGGGAATTACCGATAAGGTACAATCCGTACAGCGTCGAGTGAGCGAAGTAGAAGCCAATCAACTTTCAGTTAGACAAGAGTTACAAGCCGACTGTTTTGCAGGCGTTTGGGCGCATCACGCCGAGCGATCGCGACAAATTTTAGAAGCAGGCGATATAGAAGAAGCGCTTAATGCGGCTAGCAGCATTGGCGACGATCGCTTGCAGAAACAAACCAGAGGCTATGTCGTCCCAGAATCTTTTACTCATGGTAGCTCGGCCCAAAGAGTACGCTGGTTCAAACGCGGCATTCAAACGGGAAACCCCTCTCAATGCAACACCTTTGCTACAGCTAATCCTTAATCGATTAAACTGTATGAAAACAATAAACTATCTATGTCCAACGTTGAGTCTCCCGCCATTACGGAAAAGTTGCTAGCAGCCAAAAAAGCCAAAGGACTGTCCTTTAACGATTTAGAAAAAGTTATCGATCGCGATGAGGTTTGGATTGCGGCAGTATTTTATCGTCAAGCTAGCGCATCGCCAGATGAAGCTAGTAAAATCCTACAAGCGCTCGATCTAAGTCAGGATCTCGTTTCAGAGTTGACTGCTTTCCCTGCCAAAGGGTTAGGCCCCATTGTTCCTACCGACCCCCTAATCTATCGTTTTTACGAGATTATGCAGGTTTATGGAATGCCGATGAAAGAAATCATTCATGAAAAGTTTGGCGATGGCATTATGAGCGCGATCGATTTTACGCTAGACATCGAGAAGGAAGAAGATCCCAAGGGCGATCGCGTTAAAGTCATTATGAATGGGAAGTTTTTGCCCTATAAAAAATGGTGACGGGGAGAAAAATATATGAAAGTTTTCCTTTTAACCTTTCCCCTAAAAAAATCCCCAACTAACACGCTGTAAATTCTAATAGCCCTTCGATTTCTTCTATCTCAACTGCAACATCCTCAACAACAGCCGCTGACGGGCCGCGATGACACCATCGAATCATCTCTTCAACTGCTGTTTGTTCCCCTTCAAAGACTGCTTCAACTCTGCCATCTTTTAAATTCCGCACCCAGCCATTGAGTTGTAACTTTCTAGCCTGCTGTACTGTTGTATAGCGATAGCCCACTCCTTGCACCAATCCAGAGACAAAAACATGGGCGCGGATAACATTTGACATGAATTTAGAAGCCTAATTTTTCGAGAACGGATTTGGTTGAAACGATATGGCGATCGAGTCCTAGTTTATCGGGTTCGATACCGATTGCCAAACCGACAAGCTGCGGTAAATGCAATACGGGTAAGCCTAATTTACGTCCGATGACTTTTTCGACTTCTGGCTGTCGGGAATCAAGATTGAGATGGCACAGAGGACAGGGAGTAACCAGACAATCTGCCCCGGCTTCCAGGGCTTCTTGAATGTGTGCCCCCGCCATTTTAAAAGACTGGGTAGTCGCGTAACTAGAAAGCGGCCAGCCACAACACTGAGTTCGTCCGCGATAATAAATTGGATTAGCGCCTACTGTTCGGAAGACATTTTCCATTGACTCTGGTTGAAACGGATTGTCAAAGGGAATGGATTTCTGCGCCCGAAGTAAATAACAGCCGTAAAAAGCCGCACAATTAAGTCCGCTTAATTTTTTTGTCACTCTTGCTTGAAGATTATCGAGTCCATAATCGCCCACCAACGCCCAAAGCATATGTTTGACTTCGCTAGTTCCTCGATAGGGAGAACAATGCTCTTTTGAGAGAAACTCATTAACCTGTTCGAGATAAGCTGGGTTGTTTTCTTGCGATTCTTTGAGGCGTTCGTCTACGCGCCCGATGACTCCTTGACAGGTACTGCAATGAGTCAGTAAGGGTAGATTGAGAGATTCTGCTAGCGCAATATTGCGAGCGTTAACGGTATCTTCTAAGAGTTGGGAATCTTCTTTATAAGTTCCCGACCCGCAACAAGCTGCTTTTTTGAGTTCGACTAATTCAATTCCTAATGCTTGGGTTAAGGCTGCGGTAGACATATATAGCTCTCGGCAAGCTCCTTGAGCAACGCAACCAGGAAAATAGGCATATCGGAGCATATTGCAGACCTAAAAAAATGACTTTAGCAAATGAGATAACTATCTCTTTCTATTGTGCTACCCAAATTGAAAGCGCAGCAATTTTAACTTTAATTGACTTTGATAAGGAAAAATTAAGAAAAATTTGCCAAGTGTCCCTGTATAAAGGTTAAAATTTTTGACAATCTGGGTTCTATAAGGAGCTATCTGTTGGTAGGCTCTTTTGGAGATTAGCAATCTATTCATCTATTATAAAAAATAACAATTATATTTTTTATGCTAGATAAAATCAAAGATGCGATCGCCTATTTTACGACTTATTCCGTCAACCTAGTTAAGTTGGCAAACCAACTTAAGTTCAATAATGTTTATTAAAAAAAAATGTCGGCGATCACTCTGACACTTCTACAACCCGGAAAAAATATTCCTTTACAAAATTGGACTTTCGATACCGAATCGGTTATTCGGATCGGACGTTCGATGGATAATGATGTAGTGCTTTATAGCGCTGTTGTATCTCGTCGCCATATCGAGATTAGACGAGATAGAACGCGATGGGAAGTTGTGAGTTTGGGCGCTAATGGAACTTATGTAGATGGAAAACCAATTACTACAGTTTCGGCGGAAGATGGAATGATTATTCGCCTCGCGAGTTCTGGCCCGCAAATCCAAATACGGCTGAGTTCGGATGAGATAGAATCAAAACTCAACACTAATGGCGATCGCAGATGTTAGAAAATAAGCTAATATCTCCAGGATCCCAGAAAATTTCTAACGAAAGAACGATTTCTTAGTAACGAACCGAAAAATTAACTACCGTTAGCGATCGCGATTTGAGTAATTTGTTGAATCGCTTCAAAATCGGGAGAAGCTTTGTCTGAGTTCATACTCATCCACAATAAATATTCGATGTTTCCCTCTGCCCCCGTTATCGGCGATGGCGTTAATCCACCATAAAACCAGCCTAAATTTTGAGACGCTTGTAAGACTTGATAGATTGCTTCGGCCCTATCTCGACTGTTACGAACTACGCCTTTTTTCCGACGCGATCGCGTCCGACTTCAAATTGAGGTTTGATTAATAAGATAACATCTCGCGGTTCGACTAGGAGATTCCACAAAGGTTCGAGAACCTTGGTTAGAGAGATAAATGATAAATCCATCACGCCTAAGTCAGCAGGCATTTTATCCTCTCCATATAATGTCAAAAAAGTCAAGTGCCGGAAATTCGTTCTTTCTCTTAAAATAACGCGATCGTCCTGACGCAAACGCCAAGCTACTTGCCCGTATCCCACGTCTATCCCATAAACTAGCGTTGCGCCTGCTTGCAAGAGACAGTCGGTAAATCCTCCTGTAGAAATGCCCCCATCGAGGCAAATTCGTCCTTCTGGCGAGATATTGAAGGTTGTTAAAGCTTTTTCTAGCTTCAGTCCGCCGCGAGAGACATATTTAGGTTTCTGTTGAATTTCAATTTCTGCGGTGGGGTCTACTTCTGTTGCTGGTTTGTCGATGGTTTGTCGGTTAACCTTGACTTCTCCTGCACGAATGAGACGTTGTGCTTGTTGGCGAGATTCGCAAAAGTTGAGGTTTACTAGTAGTGTATCGAGTCTTTGTCTGGGCACGATCGCTTGGATAGAAACACTTGTTGTCGCAATTCTTAATTTTGCTCTGTAAGGGCGAATAATTATTTGTCCTTACGCTGAATATACTTCAGCAGGTCGAGAAACGCTATATTACCATTAGATTGAGAATTTATGTCTTTAATTATTTCAGCACTTGCCACTTTAATTGCTTTTCTAGTTGCTTTAAATAGTAAAAATATCGCTGGCGAAAAAATAATAAAACGATTCGCGCGATCGCACTTTTAATTGGAGGACTAGCAGGTTTACTTTCTTTCTATCAATTATTTTCTCGCTTTTTAGTTATCATTACTACTGGAGAAGTTGGAATTGTTGAAGTGTTTGGTAAAGTTGAAGGGCGATCGCTTGCTCCTGGTCTTCATTTTATCAACCCTTTTGGAAAAGTAGTTGAATTTTCTTCCCGTTTAAAAGATATCAAAGAAACTGTTGATACCACATCAAGAGAAGGATTGAATTTTCAACTCGATGTGAGTCTGCAATATAAAATCGATCCCCAGAAAGTAGAAGAAGTTTATCAAAATATTGGAACGCAAGAGCAAGAAATTATTATTTCTCGATTTCGGTCGATTGTTCGACAAACGACAGCTAATTACGAATCTGGAGCAATTTATGGAGAAAAACGTCAGGAAATTGCTCAGCGTTTGCATCAAGAAGTGAGTAATAATTTAAATACTTTGGGGTTTATCGTCGAGGAAACTTTGTTGAGAAATGTTATCTTACCTGAAAAAATCCAAGCAGCAATTCAACAAAAATTAGAAGCCCAGCAACAAAGCGAACAGCTAGACTTTGAAGTAGAAAAAGCCCGTAAAGAAGCTAATCGCAAAAAAGTTGAAGCCCAAGGATTAGCTGAAGCTCAAAAGATACTTTCTCAAGGTTTAACCAAAGAAGTCTTACAATTAAAAGCAATAGAAGCTACTGAAAAACTTGCTCAATCGCAAAATAGTAAAGTGATTATTATGGGTGGGGGAGAAGACAAAATGCCTTTAATTTTACAACAACCATAGACTTCGATTAGCTTTTTGTTTTTAGAGAAGATAAAAGATATTTTGGCAAAATGCGATCGCAACAAAATAACGTTCCTGACGCAACGCATAGCGGAATTGTCACCAGATTCAGCAAAGGAATGCTAATCAATCCCAAACAAACCAAACCAAAACCAGCACTAGCTGGCAAACTCTTATAAACAATGCCCAACTTCTCTCGAAAACTCAATCGTCGGCGTTCTAATGGCCCGTCAAAAAAATCGAGACAAACAATCGTTCCTGTTAAAATAATGCCGCCAGTTGTCGAAACTAGCGTACCTATTCCAGCAACAAAATTAAACAAAAATAATGGGATTCCTATACAAATAATTAAAGCTAATTTTTTTAATTCAAACAGAATTGCTCGTCCAATATCTTTGAAAATTCCAACTTCTACAACTTGTAACTGACCCGTGCGGAGTTTTTCTAATTGTTCTGAAAGTTGACCGTACCAAGGCGAACCTAAAGTCACTCCGAGTTGAGCGAACACAAAACCCGTAACGATTAATAAAATAATAACTAACAGAAAACGCAGTAAAAAACCAAATACAACGATAAAATCTTCTAAAATCTCCAACCACGCTGGAAGATTAGCAATTAAAGTATCTATCCAGTTAGTCAAATTAACAATAATATCTTGAATTAACTGCCAACCAAAATAAAGGGAACCTGCATAAAAAGTAATACCTAGAATAAAATTAAGCAGGATGGGTACTAATAAATACCCCCATAAACGAGGGGTACGACGAACAACAGCTAAGGCACGAAAAGGATAAGATGCTCCCGAAAAGAAGCCAAATCCGCTCAAGACTTGTCGCATAATTTGGTAACTGGGGATTGGGGATTGGTGACTGGGGATTGGCTATATTATTGTCCCGATATCTTAGATTCATCACCGATGACCCAATCCTTGTTTAAGAGTTTTGATTGGGTAATACTCCCACTTTAACATCCAAATTTGCGGTTTCACCGTTGCGCTGTATGGTTAATGGGAGGGCATTACCAACAGCCGTTTTTTCGACAGCATCTTGTACTTGGTCGGGGGTGTTGATAGATTGACCGTCAATACGCTGGATAATATCACCCGCTCTTAAACCCGCTCGGTCTGCGGGAGAATTAGGAACGACTTTAACAATCAAAATTCCTCTGTCTCCTTCAACCGTCCAACCTTCCTCTTCTTTTAAAGCTTGTTTGAGTTCGGGGGTAATTGGGGCCATCTGAATGCCGAGATAGGCGTGTTCGACTCTTCCTGTAGCAATCAACTGTTCGGCAATTTGTTGCGCTCTGTTTATCGGAATGGCAAACCCCAGACCTTGAGCATTTTGAATAATTGCCGTATTGACACCAATAACTTCACCGCGAGCATTCAACAGAGGCCCGCCAGAGTTGCCAGGATTGATTGCAGCATCAGTTTGTATAAAATTAATTCGTTTATCGCCGACCCCAATTTGGGAACTATTGCGACCCGTACCGCTAACAATTCCTGTCGTAACGGTGTTATCCAATCCTAGCGGATTACCGATCGCGATCGCCCATTCTCCAACTTGTAAGTTATCTGCATTCCCCAATTGTACTATCGGTAAATTCTCGGCATCAATCTTAACCACCGCTACATCGGTCACGGGGTCTGCTCCCAAGACTCTACCCTTATAAGTACGACCGTCTTTGAGGGTAACGCTCACTTCATCAGCACCATCGACGACGTGAGCATTGGTGATAATCTCACCGTCAGCACTCAAAATGAATCCAGAACCCAGTCCCCGTTGAATCTGTCTATTGGGAGTAGAAGGAATTTGCGACCCAAAGAAGTTGCGGAAAAAAGGATCGTTAAACATTTCTGGAACCTGCGTGTTCACCGTGCGCGAGGCATTAATCCTAACTACCGCAGGTCCGACGCGATTGACAACATCAGTGACAAAGTTAGTCGGAGTCGCTAGCGAGGGAGTTACACTATTGCTAGACCGCTCGTTATTTTGAGCCAAGGCTGATGTTTGTGGCGATCGCGTCAAACTTTGAGGATTGCCTAAATAGTAAACTCCTCCTACTCCAACTCCCGCACCCAACAGCATCAGTGATAGGTAAGCAGCTATTTTTTTGATAGGAGAGGAAGAAGGTTTAGGAATTTGCGAATCAAACGTCGATTGTCTCATTTGTTGTTGTATCGTCTTAAGATACTTTGCTCGGAGGAAAAAGAAGTCAGCCCAGGTGTGAGAAGCTTTGAGGAAAACGGTCTTAAATGCTTGGGCTGATATTCTTTAATGTAGATGAGCGATATGAATTTCTCGTGACGATACTATGAACTTTTGATGACAAAACCCTTTGAGAAAGTTGGAAGTAAATTTTTGAACTTTGTTTCATACGCGAAATTACCCTACGGGAACCCAATGTCGGGGAACGCGTCTCTACTTTGAACTACTGTTCCAATCGCAACACGGCCATAAATGCTTCCTGGGGAACGTCTACCGTTCCGATCGCTTTCATCCGCTTTTTCCCCTTCGCTTGCTTTTCTAGGAGTTTTTTCTTGCGCGTAATGTCGCCGCCGTAGCATTTTGCTAAGACATCCTTACGCAAGGCGGGAATATGTTCGCTAGCAATAATCTTAGCGCCGATCGCGGCTTGAATAGGAATTTTAAATTGATGGCGGGGGATCAATTCTTTGAGTTTTTCCGTCAAAGCACGACCGACATAATAAGCTTTATCGCGATGTACGATAGTTGACAGCGCATCGACGGGATCGCCATTAACCAAAATATCTAATTTGACTAACTCATTTTCCCGATAGCCAATGATTTGATATTCCATGCTCGCATAACCGCGCGATCGCGATTTTAGCTGGTCGAAGAAGTCTGTCACCACTTCTGCGAGGGGCAATTCATAAATCAGGGCCGTCCGAGTTTGGGTAAAGTAGCGCATATCCTTGAACGTGCCCCGACGACTTTGACACAATTCCATCAGCGCCCCGACGAAGTTTTCAGGCGTAATTACTTCAACCTGGATGTAGGGTTCTTCAATTTTTTCGCGTTTTTGCGGCGGCGGTAATAAGCTGGGATTGTCAATTTCTGTGACTTCCCCGTCGATGGTCGTAACGCGATAGACTACCGAGGGAGCGGTGGTAATCAGGTCTAGGTTATATTCTCTCTCCAACCGTTCTTGAACGATTTCCATGTGTAACAGACCCAAAAAGCCGCACCGGAAACCAAATCCCATTGCTGATGAGGTTTCAGGTTCGTAGGAAAGGGCTGCATCGTTGAGTTTTAGCTTTTGCAGGGCATCGCGCAAGTCTTCGTATTGGTCGGCATCGGTGGGGAATAAACCGCAGAAAACCATCGGTTTTGCTTCGGTATAACCGGGTAGCGGTTCGGATGCTGGCGATTGGGATAGCGTAATTGTATCGCCGACTCTAGCATCTCCGACTGCTTTAATCGCTGCTGCTATATAACCTACCTCTCCGGCGTGGAGTTCTTCGACTTGGATTTGGTTGGGGGAGAGTACGCCAAGTTCGTCAATTTCGTATTCTTTGCCCGATGCCATCAAGCGAACGCGATCGCCTTTTTTGACTTTTCCATCCATGACGCGGAAGTAAACAATTACCCCGCGATAGGCATCGTAATAGCTATCGAAAATGAGGGCGCGTAAGGGTTTATCTACTGTATCGATAGGCGGCGGAACTAGATGAACGATTGATTCTAATATTTCATCGATCCCAATTCCCGCTTTTGCCGAAGCTTTGATAATGCTGCTGCAATCTAGCCCGACAATTTCTTCAATTTCGTTGGCAATTCGTTCGGGTTCGGCGCTAGGAAGGTCGATTTTGTTGAGGACGGGGATAATTTCTAGATTATTTTCCAGCGCTAAATAAACATTGGCTAGGGTTTGCGCTTCTACGCCTTGAGACGAATCTACTACTAGCAACGCGCCTTCACAAGCGGCAAGCGATCGCGACACTTCATAGGAAAAATCGACGTGTCCTGGCGTATCAATTAGGTTAATTACGTAATGCTGACCATCTTGGGCAGTATAATTCATCCGCGCTGCCTGTAGCTTGATAGTAATTCCTCGCTCGCGTTCTAGCTCCATATTGTCGAGGAATTGTTCCTTCATCTCTCGCTGAGCGACTGTACCAGTAATCTGTAACATTCGGTCAGCCAAGGTAGATTTACCGTGGTCGATGTGAGCAATGATTGAAAAATTACGAATGCGAGAGACGGGAACGTCAGTCATATTAAGTCAATAAGTATTAGAGTTATCGTTCGCAAAAATCAAGAATCCTTAATCTATTTTAAAGTTAAGCTTCTATATTTTATCTTTATCTGTCATTCATCTCTTAAATATATCGGGAGATGAATGGCTGACAAGGAACTAATTTGAGAGAAAAAACTTTGCAAAATTCTTACAGATATAGTTTTCAGTCTCTGAGATAATTAATGCAGAGGTTAGGGTAATCAACCTCTTTAAACACCCAGTAACCTCAACGGTTAACGCGCTTACCTTGACAATTGAAGATATGGGGTTCTATTCCATAGTTCTAGCTCTCCTCCAGGAATAGGTAAAATCTTTATGGGAACTAGACAAACAGCATTAAATCAAATCAAATATTTGCAATAATGCAACTACTGTCGGGCGGACAGGAAGTTAACGCTTAGGGAGAGAACCACCTCTGGCTTAGATACCGCAAGGAGTCTAGGTTAAGTGGACTCGTCGAACTAAGAATCTCTCAGCGAGCTTTTCTTGCTGGTGAGAACGTCAATGTAAGCTCGATCTGCTTTAAGCAATTTTATTATCATCTCTTTAATTCTCAAGTGCTTTGAGCATCGCACCCTATTACAATAGAAGTAAGCATAATAATAACGACATATGAACGATAATATTCATCAACAACGCTCTGCCGATAAGGTAGAGATTTCAATTCATTTGGATTCAGAACTGCTCGATCAAATTCAACATTTAACCAACGATCCCAGCCGCATTATAGAAAGTGCGATTAAACAATGGTTAAGAAACGAACGAGAGGGAGATGACGATTTATCGCGAACTTTACGACGCAATCCGCCCGTACCTCCCAGAGGCGAATGGAATGATTAAGATTGAAGTTAACGTTAGATTAAATTTTTAACCAAAAAAAATTGTTTATTGTTATTTTTGGTGACGTATCGGGGAATTTTAAGATAAGACAAAGCGAAATAGCGATTAAATACGGATCGCTTTTTAGGCTATGACCGACGCGAACCATGAATTCTCTGCTCGATGTCAGTATGTATTAAAGGCAAGGAATGTCTATGAAGGCCGACGCGACAAAATCCAAGCCTAATAATAATCCTTGGCAACATTTAGGGGCAGAGCTAGTCTTTACTCAAGATAGCTCTGGAAAATATTTGTCTTTTTACTGGCAATCGGCTTCAGAATATAACATGACGAATGAAGAGATTGTTGGCAGCTATCTCGAACATACCTTAACTCCCGTTCGGACTCAGGCTTATTACGAGAGAATTAAACGAGTTTTAGAGCGCCGAATTCCCGAACAATGCAATTGCCTATTCCGCTACAAAGGTCGCTCTTTGCCGTTTGAATTAACCATTAGCCCGATCTTACCAAAAGAAGGAAAACCGAAAACGGTTATGGTAATAGGACGCTTGCTAAGCGCAACAGACAGCGTACTGACAGCACAAACCGATCTTCCTTCACATCCAGGCCCCTACCAAAAGCTTTTGACCAATATTGCTCGAAAAATCCGCCGTACCTTAGATTTACCGACGATTTGGCAGCAAACTGCTGATAGTATATGCGTAGCACTGCAAGTCAGCCGATGCCTCACGATCGCTTACGATCCCAAACAAGGATATCTCGATGTCAAAGCTGAATGCTATCAGAAACCCTTGAAGTCGATGTTAGGATACCGCCTAGATTGGAAGTCCGAACCCTATTGGAAACAAGCCCTGTCCCAGCGAGAACCCGTTATCGTCGAGCAATTAGTCGAGGATAAATTTCAGGCAAAATCGATCCTTGTCGTTTCTACTTTTTATCAAAATCAACGCAATGGTTTGATTTGTTTGCAACAATGCGATCGCTCTCGTTATTGGACTCCAGCCGAAATAGAATTGGTACAAGAACTCGCCGATCAAGTTGGAACCGCGATCGCTCATGCTACTCTTTACAAAGAACTCGAACAAGCTACCCTCGCCGCAGAAGAAGCCTCTCGTCTCAAAAGCGAATTCCTCGCCAGTACCACTCACGAACTGCGAACGCCCCTCAATGGAATTATCGGCTTTCTCAAGCTGATTTTGGATGGAATGGCAGACGATCCCGAAGAACAGCGAGAGTTTCTCGAAGAAGCCTATAAATCCTCTTTGCATTTACTCAATCTTATTAATGACATTCTCGATCTTGCCAAAATCGAAGCTGGCAAAATGGATCTCGAACTTGGTGCAGTCGAGTTAGATGAATTATTTCAAGCGGTGGAAAACTTTACTCATCCGCAAGCTCAACAAAAAAATCTCAGCTTTAAAATTAAAGAACCGCAAACGCTTACCCCCGTTGTTCTCTACGGAAACTATCAACGCCTTCTACAAGTAATGCTCAATTTAGTGGGAAATGCCATAAAATTTACTCACGAGGGAGATATTATCGTCAGTGCGGAAATTGTTAAAAAGAAAGCCAAATATCACGAGCAAGAGTTTCCAGGGATGGTCAAAATTAGCGTTGCAGATACTGGAATAGGCGTTTCCCTCGAAAAACAAGCCAAACTTTTTGAAAAATTCGTGCAAGTCGATGGTTCTCGCACTAAAGCTTATGGCGGAACGGGTTTGGGATTAGCAATTTCTCAAAAACTAGTAGAAGCAATGGGCGGACAAGTAGATTTTTATAGCATGGGAGAAGGGTTAGGTTCGACGGTCACTTTTACCGTCCCCCTCTATCAAATGCCTGTTATTAACAGCATTCAGTCGGTCAAAACTTCTTTTGAGTTAGCCAGTTAAAAATAACTGATAACTAATTAACGCTAGGATAAAGATAGCTACAATTTCACCGTAGTAAATTGAGGTCAATCATGTCATTAGCACTAACTCCAGATAACGTCGAACAAGTTTTAGATGAAATGCGCCCCTACCTAATGGCAGATGGCGGTAATGTCGAATTAGTTGAAATTGATGGTCCTATCGTTAAACTTCGTCTTCAGGGAGCTTGTGGCTCTTGTCCGAGTTCTACAATGACTCTCAAAATGGGTATTGAGCGTCGTTTGCGAGAAATTATTCCTGAAATTGCCGAAGTCGAACAAGCTATGTAAATCAGTGAGCAGTGACCAGCGATCGCTTAAAGTTCCTAGTCACTGTTAAAAAGGGGGCATAACATATAATTTATTCAACTTTAAATAGCGAGCAAAATCAAAGTTTTTGCTCGTTTACTTATGTGCCTCAATCATTTTTGAAATTCTTCTAGTTTTGTGCCACAAATCTTACAGTGATTAGCATCAAAATCATGAATTGATAAACCGCAACCCGAACAACTTTTTTGAACTTGAGTAGTTGTTTCTAGCAATTTTTTAACGAGTTCTCCTATTTGCCAGGGAATTAATAAAATTCCTGTAAGAATCATTAAAACTGTCAAAGCTCGACCGCTTTCAGACACTGGAGTAACATCGCCAAACCCTACAGTAGTCATTGTTACAATTGAAAAATACAGCGCATCAAAGAAATTTCTAAAAACTGTAGGATTGATTGAATGCTCGGCTTGATAAATAAAACCAGAATAAACAAAAATAATTGAAAATAAGGTTAAAAATATACGGGCAAAAATTACGCCATCTTCTGTTTCTATTTTAAAAATAGAAATTTTAAAGTCGAGAAATCTAATTAATCGTAAAAGTCGAAACCATCTAAAAATTCGGATAAATCGAATATCCATTATTCCTATTAGCAACGGAACAATAGAGAGTAGGTCGAAGATAGAAAAGAGACTAAAAACAAATTTAATTTTAGAGTCAGCACACCAAAATCGAACGATGTATTCAATAGTAAAAAGAACTAATATAGCCAGATCGAGATTGTCTAACCAAATTTGTAAGACTTGAGGAATTGAATAGGTTTCTGTAACAAAGATGGCTAGAGATAAAAATATTAATCCCAGAAGAATTAAGTTAATCGTTTTACCAATAGGTGTTTCGATATCTTCTAAGTAACGCGAAATTGTTTTTCGCCACAATATAAGATTCATACCAAATTGCAAAAGTATTATAAAGATTTTAGGGGGTTAAAATCTCAGTTGATTTTCATGAATATAACCTCCACCACAAACATCAGTTTCATACCAACCATTACTATAATTATCAACATTGATATATTGATAAACTAACGACAAGCGAAATTAATGTTGTGGTTCTTAATGACCAGTGTTGTGAAAGCATATTTTTTTTGATAAGAATACATTAATATAGTTCCCAAAATTTTGTCTAAATGAATGCGCGATCGCGATTTAAAATCGTTAATAATTGCTTTCGGTAGCGGGTTCAAATCAAATCTATAGTCATACACCAGGTAAAGAGTAAAGCAGTTACCCTCCCCAAGTTTGCGTGTCGATATATTCGCGAAAACGAACGATTTGATCATTTTTGAACTCGATAACGATCGCATCGTCTGCACGATTGAGACGATTTGTTGCATCTTCTCGATCTTCCCAATACCATTCCACAGCAGCGCGATCGCCTTCTATAATAATTTGTTTGATTTCAACTTTGATATTTGAGTAGGACTTAAAAAAACCTTCCGCTACGTCTCGAATAGTATCCCTTCCTACCCAACGATTTCCTGGTACGATAAATTCTCCCTCTTGACCGAACAAAGAAGCAAATGCTTCTGCATCTTCTTTGACCCAAGCATCGCCTGCTTGTTTAATAATGGCTCGAATTTCTTCGGGTTGCATAGATTCTGACTGTTGCGAATTCAAATTAGCAATAATAGGTGTGGCTAGGACGGGAGTTTTTATACTAGTTAACATTATGATAATTCCCAAGATTACTCCCAATAAAATAGAAAAGACGCGATCGCACTTCATGGTTATCCTCCTGCTATAAATTTCAGCGCCACACCATTCATGCAGTAACGTTTTCCGGTAGGTTTTGGCCCGTCGTCAAATACATGACCGAGATGTCCGCCACAGCGACGACAATGCACCTCGATTCGGGTCGCCAACAACGATTTATCGATGGATGTCTCAACTGCACCTGTGATGGGTGCATAAAAACTCGGCCAACCCGTCCCGCTATCAAATTTTGTCTCGGATGAGAATACTGGCAAATCGCACCCCGCACAATTATAGATTCCTTTGTCATATTGCTTATCGAGTGGACTGCTGTGCGATCGCTCGGTTCCCCGCTGGCGCAATACACAAAATTGCCATGGTGTCAAGAGTTTGCGCCATTGTTCTTCAGTTTTTTTGATTTCAAAGTCTTTATTGGAAGCAGCGATCGCTTTTTGCGTTTGAGGTAGGTTGTTATATAACCATGCTGTTGCAATCGTTGCCGTACCAGCAATTAAAAAAATACGTTTGTTCATTTAAACCTTAAAAATTATTCTCGCTCTCTATTAAATTTTAATGACCTGAGATTTTACTGAGAATGGGATAAAAAATTACTTTTTTATTTCAGTAAAAACTTTCTCAAACTTCAACGATTACAGGAGCGCGATCGCTTGGTTAAGATAGCTTTCTCGGTTCTATATTCAGTAAAAACTTTCTCAAACTTCAACGATTACAGGAACATGATCGCTTGGTTGAGATAGCTTTCTCGGTTCTATATCGATTTTACAATCAATTGCTTTTTCATAAAGTTTAGGAGTGAGATAATGATGGTCGATACGCCATCCTCGATTGCGTTGAAAACCGCCATGTCGATAATCCCACCAACTAAACTGTTCGCCTTCACTGTTAAACTTACGAAAAGCATCTTTGAAACCAATTGCTAATACTTCTTGTAAAGCTTGTCTCTCGCGAGGAGAAGCCATAATGTGTTTTTCTTTTCCTTTGGGATCGTAAATATCTCTATCTTCTAAAGCAATATTAAAATCCCCACAAATACAAATATCTTCTGTGGTTTGTGCTAATAAAATTGCTAGGTATTCTCGCAAGACTGTTAGCCAACGCAGCTTATAATCATACTTTTCGCTATCAATCTCCGCTCCATTAGGAACGTATAAATTAACAATCCGAATGTTATTAATGACACCACTAATAACTCGTTTTTGTACGTCAAACTCTTGGGCAACTTCATTTTCTAAAACGCTAGAAAATCCTATTTTAATATCGGCTAAAGGTTGAAGGCTAAAAATTGCTACCCCATTATAAGCTTTCTGACCGGAAATATAGAGATGATAGCCAAGTTTTTCAAAAGGTTCTCTTGGAAAATCTTCGTCAACTACCTTGGTTTCTTGCAAGCAGAGAACATCGACAGGATTAGTTTGCAACCAATCAACGATATGTTGCTGACGAGTGCGAATTGAATTGACATTCCAAGTAGCGACTTTCATAAATTATTTAAACTTACTTATATAACCTTATCTTTATTTGAAAAGCAACGATTTAACTAAATGGCGTTTGGGCACATAGCTTAACCATTTTCCCAAACTGTGGATGCACAAAACCAAGTTCTCTAGCATGAAGATGCAATCGACTTGCATTTGCACGACACCCATAGAGATTATCTCCTAATATCGGTATGCCAAGTCCTCTCGCATCAGCAGAATGAACTCTAAGCTGATGGGTGCGTCCCGTTAATGGGATAAACTCAACGCGAGTAGTATTTTCTTTTCTCTCAATTACCTGGAAACGAGTAACGCTAGGCTTTCCATGCTCCCAATTAACTTGTTGATAGGGACGATTTTCGGGATTTCCCCAAAGCGGCAGTTCGATCGCGCCTCGATCGCGAGTTACAATACCCGCAAGTATAGCTTCGTAAACCTTACTCACCTGTCTTCGTTCAAATTGTTGGCTGAGTTGGCGATAAGTTGCTAAATTGCGCGCTACTAGCAGAATACCCGATGTATCTCGGTCTAACCGATGTACGGCAATAAGCTTCATCCCATCGGGTAAAAGAAGGCGCAAGCGACTTAATACGCTATCTTGCGTACTGCGATCGCGTCCTGGAACCGATAATAATCCTGGGGGTTTGTTAACGACAATTAACCATTCATCTTCATAAACGATGGAGAGTGTAAGATCGTCCCATTTTTCCTTAGACTTTGAATCTTCACCCCTCTCCCAAAATTGGGAGAGGAGTTGGGGGTGAGGACTAACCTCAAGAATGGAGGGCATTAAATCTGTTTTACGCTGAGACAATCCCGACAGTAAAAACCCCATCAATGGCTGACAGCGTTCCGTACAAGCCCCGTAAAATTCTCCCTCAATTTTGCCTCCAGAAGAATTCCCCCACCAAAATTCTGCCATTGCTAAAGGCTTTAGACTGTGCGTTGCGGCGTAATGCAGTAGCTTTGGGGCGCAACAATCCCCCGTTCCTGTCGGCAACCCTTCTGGCATTAATTCCCGCAAGGTTTGCGACTTCCCTAAAAAATTGGTGAGGGAATAGACGGCGTGCATCTGCGCTTGTAGTTGGCGGGAAAGTTCTTTACGGCGTTGTTTGAGTTGGCGAATTCTGATGTCTGCGATCGCGATCGCCTCTTTCAGTTGCCTCAATGCCTCATCTCGTTTGCGTTTGAGTTGCTTTCGTTCGATGCCATCGCGACGACTTTCTTCGTCGAGTCGTTCGAGTTCTTCTGTTAATAGCTGGCGTTTTTCCTGGCGTTGTTGCTTGCGTTGGCGATGGCGATCGCTCATTTGTTGCAAGTCTTTTTCAAATTCAAAACGCAACGTTTCGTATTGATGGCGTTCGGGTAGTTGTTTGAGTGCAATCAGTTCTTGCTTAATCGCTTCTAACTCATTTAAGGTGAGAACTTCATCTAGGGCAACGCGATCGCGTCCTGGAATCGGTCCAACCCAACCTTCAACCTTGCTGTAACCATTAAGTAAACCAGAAAAAGCTTTGAGGACTCTTCGTTCGCCACAGGATAACTCGACTAACAAGATACCATACATTTTTCCTTCGCGAGAATGGTGCTTGCTTTTGGCGAGGTCTTGCATTAAACCCCGCGCGATCGTTTCTGCTAAACTCGTTCGAGGAAGCCACAAGAACTCGCCGCTTTGCCAACAGCATCCTTCGTACCAATAGCTAATTGGGGAATCATCGATTAAAGATTTGCGATCGAGAAAATCTGAAAGGGGATGTAGAAGCACTTAACCAAATAATTCGTAATTTCTAACCCTCAAAAGATACGTCTTCGTAAAGTTCAGTCATCGTTCCTTCAAAATCAATGCTTTGAAGTTGATAGAAATCTTGTAGCGAAGTATAAGACTGCAAGATCCACAATCCATCATCGCCGCGCCGCAAACATTCAACTCGCTGCCGTTTAGTATTGATGAGGATGTATTCTTGTAAGCTTTCGATCTGCTGGTAGTCGGCAAACTTATCGCCTCTATCGAAGGCTTCTGTCGAGTCGGATAAAACTTCGACAATTAAACAGGGAAACTGTTTGTAAATAGGGGTTTCCTTATCGCGATCGTCGCAAGTGACCATAACATCGGGATAATAATAACGATTCAGGGATTGGATGTGCGCTTTCATGTCGGCAATATATACGCGACAGCCCCTATTACGAACGTGGTTGCGCAGTGATGAAGCTAGGTTAAGCGCAATGGTAACATGGGCATCGCTTGCGCCTGCCATCGCGTAGACTTCTCCGTCGATGTATTCGTGCTTGTTATCGCTTTGCTCCTCCATCTCAAGATATTTTTCGGGACTTATGTAAGTCGAGCTAGGAGATGCAATCATGTAGAAAACCTCAAAATTCAGTCGCGTTTGTTTTTATCGTAGCCTGTAATTTTGGACGCGATCGCATCAAAGCAATGCCCGCAGAGCAAGCGACTATTGCTTAAGGCAATGAGGAGAGATCAATCAACTTTATTATCGCCTGCTACTGTAATCGATTCTCTTTCTAGGGGAGTAACCAACACCTTATCGACGCGATTCCCATCCATATCCATCACTTCAAAGCGAAAAGCATCCCATTCAAAATTATCGGCAACTACTGGGATTTTTCCGAGATGAGTAATAACAAACCCTCCAACCGTATGATAATTTCCTTCTTTGTCTCCTGGTAATTCTTCAATTTGAAAGACTTCTTTAAACTCCTCAATCAATAAAATGCCATCAACTAACCAAGAACCATCGTCGCGTCGAACGATTTGTGGGGACTCTGGCTGACCAATCGCGGGTAAATCGCCAATAATCGCTTCTAAAATATCAGTAATCGTTACTATCCCTTGAATAACGCCGTATTCATCTACAACTAAAGCAATATGATTGCCACTTTGTTGAAACAACTCTAAAACTTTTAATCCTCTCGTACTTTCAGGTACGAATAAGGGTTGTCGCAACGATGTAGTTAGATCGAAAGGTCGATTGGCAAAACAAGTCGCTAGTAGATTATTAACTTGTACGATTCCCAAAACTTCATCCAATCCCCCTTGACAAACTGGAAAACGTGTGTAGTTGCTAGTAATGATTTTTTGACGGTTAATTTCGGCAGAATCTTCGAGATCTAGCCAGACAATTTCCGGTCGCGTGGTCATCAAAGTGCTAACTCTGCGATCGCCCAATCTTAGCACTTGCTCTAGCATATCCTGTTCGGCTTCCTCGAACGTTCCGGCTTCGGTTCCCTGCTGGATCAAAATTTTGATTTCTTCCTCAGTAACGAGCGGTTCGTTAGAAACCCCTCCCGCACCTAGAAGACGCAAGACCAAATCGGTCGAAAAGCTGAGCAAACGAACGACGGGAGAAACGCCAATTGAAAGCCAGCGCAGGGGTTTAGCAACCAATCTGGCAATCTTTTCGGGATTGTTTAAACCAAGGCGTTTGGGAACTAATTCCCCAATCACTAGCGAGAAATAGGTAATGTTCAAAACAACTATCGTCAAAGCGATTCCTTGACTTTGAGCCGCTAATAAGGGAATTTGCTGCAACAACCCTGCTAAATGTTGTGCGATGTTAGCTCCCCCATAAGCACCCGCAAAAATACCAATTAGAGTAATGCCAATTTGTACGGTGGAAAGAATTTGATTGGGATTATTAGCAAGTTCTAATGCTGCTCTTGCTTGCGCGTCACCTTGAGCGCTCAGTTGCTCTAGGCGAATTTTACGAGCAGAGACGATCGCAATCTCAGATAGTGCAAAAATTCCATTGAGGACGATCAAGACTACGATGACTAAAATTTCGCTAGCGACAGAGAACATATATGAAATAAATTAAGTTGTCTTGCTAAAGAAGCAAGATTGGCAAACACTCTTTAATATCTAGTATTCAATAAACTTCATCATAGATCGTTTCTCGGAAATCATCGATCGAAAAGCCACTTTACCCCTATTTATCGGTGCGATCGCTCAATTTTGTAGCAGATTTACTTTTATAAACGAGATAAATATGCCAAAATCTTAACTAAATAAGAAAAACTCGGCTTTTATACCGAGTTAAAACCAAAAATGATGTCTAAACAACTAAAATCATAGCTATAGCGTTCTGTCAAAGCAGTATTAAACGTTACTCCAATCAGCTTCTTTGTTCTTCTAGGGAGATGCGATCGCGGGGAACCTTCCCTAAAGGATTAGATAAAATAGTGCCGACAACAGGTAAATCTCCGTTTAGTATCTCAGACTGATTTTCATAGCGTCCTTCGAGGACGAAGGTTGTATTCTCCCCCAGCCGAAAGCTCAAAACTGGAAAAATGCCAAACTCCTCATTCTCGACAAAATCGATAAACGAACCCTCATTGCTATAGGAAGCATTGAGACGGTAAAGAATTGTTTTATTGTTATTGAGAGGGCCTGTTAAATCGACAGCACCCCGATATCGATCAAAGTTGCCTATTGTCCCTGTTATCTCATACAACGGAGTTTCTAAGGGCTGTTTGGTAACAATGTTAATAACCCCTCCCGGTTCTCCCGAACCATAAAGCACGGATGAAGGGCCTTTGAGAACTTCCACTTGTTCGATGTTGCTCAGATCGAAGTCAAGTTGACCTTCGCCCCCTCTTGCTCCAATCCCATCGGTCACAGTCGTGTCCGTCGCATCCAATCCCCGAATCCTAATTTGTCTAGCAGCGTCCCCTCCTTGTTGGGAAACGCCGCTAACATTGCGAAGAACTTCTTCTATATCTCTCGCACCTTGATCTTCAATTACCTGGCGAGGAATCACCTGAATCGATTGGGGTACATCCCGCAACTCCGCATCCGTTCGTGTTCCAACAGATGAATTAGGTACAAAGTAGCTATCCTACTCTCCTGTCACCACCAACTCAATATCTTCCTCTCCCCGTGCCGAAGGTGCATCGCCAACAGCGCTAAAAATTAACCCTTCTTTACTATCAAATAACTCTATTGTCGGCTGTTTGTCTTCTCCGGTCGCCGTTACTCGAACGGTATTCTCGTTTTGATTCGTTACCGTTACTTCACTAACGCCTTCGATGGGATTTTCAGCCCTAAATGGCTGACCATCTGGTAACTGCAACTGGGCGTTGGGAATCTCGGCTATAAAATTATTTCCCGCTGAAACATTGACAACTTGCAACTGTTGTGCAGTTCCGGTGGGAGTTAGCAAAATGACTTCAAATCCCGTTTCAGTTTGATTGAGTTGTACTCGGTTAATCGAAACAATTTCCGCTTGCGTTGGGGGTGTCTGTGCCACCAAATTGCAATTGATTTTACTACTGTTGCGAATCTTTATCAATTTTCTCCTGAGAGAAACTGAGTAATAAATTTTCGATATGGATATCTGACTAATTAGAAGTTCTTTGTTTGCTGTTATTCAATGGGAAAGATCTCAAGATTACCAAGAACAAAAATTAAAGTTTTTTTGCTATAAATGTATTTAAATAACTAGCAAAGATTTGATTAAGCTTAATCTACTTAATAACGCTAATTTATATTTTTTATAGTTAAGTAGCTAGGTAAAATTAACCACACATCTTGTTGACTCGAAATAAAGCTTTAAGCATTTGTGAGGTTGGCATTGCGCGCCCTACAGAGCCTTAAAAAATTGATTGTAATTTTAATTTTGTTTACCTGCTTATGACAGAATCTACAACTTTAATCATCTGTCCTGGAATACACGAGCCTCAACTAACCGATCGCTTTTTAAAAGCCTTAAAACAAGAAAAAAATTCTCCTTAATACACCATTAATTTTCCCTACTCAAAAGTATCCTGCCTTTTCTGGGTTAAGTATCATACAATTTTTGCAGCAAGAACTTAAAGAAACTAACAAAAATCTCATCTTCTTAAGTTTTAGTGCTGGTGTAGTTGGTGCGATCGCAGCCGCTTTAGCTTGGCAAGCAAGCGGAGGACGGATTATCGCTTTTATCGCTCTTGATGGCTGGGGAGTGCCGTTATTAGGAAATTTTCCCATTCATCGCCTCAGTCACGATGAATTTACCCACTGGAGTTCTGCTTTACTCGGAAGCGGAGGAGATAGCTTTTACGCAGATCCCCCCGTCGATCATCTAGACTTGTGGCGATCGCCAGATCGCGTCATGGGTTGGACGATCAAAAAAAATGCCTATGACAAGGAGACTCGCTCTCTAACCACGGCGATCGCTTTTTTGACTATGTTATTACAACGATATTCAGGCGGATTGCGCCCAAACCTTAGTAGTTAGGGAATTTAAATTGCGCTGTAACTCGTCTCGTCCGTTAAAGCCTTCTATTCGACGAACGATCTGACCGTTCTCAAATAAAATTATGGTTGGCAAGCTTTTGAGACGGTAAGTATTCGCTAGTTTGAAGTTTTCATCGGCATTAACTCCCACAACTTGGATATGTCCTGCTGAGTCCGACTGAGCTTTATGCAGTAAGGGAACGATTAAACGACACAAACCGCACCAAGGTGCCCAAAAATGAACGATAACTGGTTCGGAAGAGTTTAAAACAACATCAGAAAAGTTTTTTTCGTTAACTGACAGCATCATAACCCAAAAAAATTTGTTATTGAAGGATTAGGGATTTAAGTTTTTGATATAAATACTTTGACTTATGCTACATCATATTTGGGATCGCGCAACTAAGGGATTTTTACGAATTGCATTAACGTCATCAAAGTCATCCATTTTTGTCCTTTGTTATTAGTCATTTGTCGTTTGTCATTTGTCGTTTGTAATCAATGACCACTGACCAATGACCGATGACTAATGACCAATCCCCAATCACCTTTTCACCAATTAACTTTTGCTGTCGCCTGCATTAACCAAGGATGTCCCCACCAAAATAGCAAGACAAATCCGAGAACGCCAAGATAAGCAGGACGAAGAAATTCTTGCCATTTGAGCGATTGACGACCGTCGAGAATGGCGAGAAAGGGAATGACTGAGGTTCTTTGTTTTACTGTCAGAAAAGCCTCGCCGTAGCGTTGTTGCAAGCGGCGATCGCCGTGCCAAACGGCAAACAAGTGGTGAGCGATTAACCCAGCAGAAGTCAGCAGCATAAAGCTCGTTCCAATCCAGAGAGTGTGAGCGATACACCAGATAACTTGTCCTACCATCTGGGGATGGCGAGTAACGCGCACAATTCCGGTTTCGTAAAGATGTACCTGCGGTTTTTGAATAGCAGCAACTTCTAGCAAGTTAAAGGTTGATGGGTAGAGAAAAAGAAAAGAAATTGCCGATAAGATCCAGACAAAAACTTCGATTCCCGGTAAATTTCGTATCTGCCAAAGCATCGCCCCATCATAACGATGGTTGAAAAAATAAATAATGAGAATTGTCGCTAAGGGGAGACTAACTAAAGCAAAAATAACGCGATAGAGTCTAGCACCAATTTTTTGTTCGCCCCAAGGACGTAAAGCAGCAAGACCGCTATGGGCGATCGCAAATCCCAATAGCATTCCTAACATTATCCAATGACTTGATGTAAGCCAGTTCCAGTCAACCATCGATTAATATCTATGGATAAAATTTGAATATTTTTTTGTTACGTTTTACTTATTTATCATCCTAAAGTAAATTCGATCCCCTTATTATGCTACTGTCAGGTAAATTATTTCTTAAGAAAGATGTTGCTTTTGAAAACCTTGTCGGCTAATAGGAACAAACCAATTGTTCTTTCTAAGCAGTAACTAGTTAACTTGTCTCATATCGATTAAGCCAAATTTTTTAAGTTTGTGGTTGTTGGTGGTCTACTGACTCCTTACATTTAATTTTCTGAAGCTTTATGTCTGACATTCCTTTTACTTTAGATCAACTGCGGATTCTCAAAGCGATCGCCGCTGAGGGAAGTTTTAAAAGAGCCGCAGATACTCTGTATGTTTCCCAACCAGCCGTTAGCCTTCAAGTTCAGAACTTGGAAAAACAATTAAACGTTCCACTGTTCGATCGCGGCGGACGTAAAGCTCAGCTAACCGAAGCAGGTTATCTACTGCTCAGTTATGGAGAGAAAATTATCACCCTTTGTCAAGAAACCTGTCGGGCGATCGAAGATTTACAAAATCTTCAGGGAGGGACGCTAATCGTCGGTGCTTCTCAAACGACGGGAACTTATTTGCTTCCCCGCATGATCGGAATGTTTCGACAAAAATATCCCGATGTAACGGTGCAATTACAAGTTCACTCGACGCGGCGCACGTCTTGGGGAGTCGCTAACGGACAAGTCGATTTGGCGATTATCGGCGGAGAAGTTCCCGCAGAATTGCAAGAGACGCTCAAAGTTATTCCCTATGCCGAAGACGAATTTGCTTTAATTTTACCTGTTTTTCATCCTCTGGCGAAAGTAGAGACGATACAAAAAGACGATTTATATAAACTCAAATTTATCACGCTCGATTCTCAATCCACTATTCGTAAAGTTATCGATAAGGTATTGATTCGTCATGACATCGATATCAAACGATTGAAAGTGGAAATGGAACTAAATACAATTGAAGCCATTAAAAATGCAGTTCAAGCAGGATTGGGGGCTGCTTTTGTCTCGATAACAGCCATTGAAAAAGAATTACAGATGAACGTCCTCCATGCTGCTCGCATTAGAGATGTTGAAGTCAGGCGTGTTTTGGCTGTCGTCATCAATCCCAACCGCTATCGCTCCAAAGCAGCAGAAGCATTTATTCAAGAGGTATTACCCCAATTTTCTACCCATCCTGAATATCTGACGCTCGAACATTTGTCTGAGGATAGAGATCGCTATAAAGAAGTTGCTGCCAATGCGATTGGAAATTTAGTTTAGATAAATGAGTGAAGGTTCAAGTTAGGCTTAGATCGTTTACGATCTGAGTCATAAGCTTTGTGCGATGCAGGAGAAGCAGCATTTCTTTAGGTTGCGCAGATAGTAACGCAAATTGCTAGTTAAAAATATAAAAAATGTCGATCCCCTCTCCGGATACCCCTTTATAAAGGGGAATGGAGAGATCGGAAAAGCTAAAACTTTTAACTAGCAACTTTAGGTTAATATTTGTTTTAAATAAAGATGCAACTTCCTCTCGCCGTTATAGCGCAGCTTAACGGAAATCCGCGATCGCGAAATACAGATGGAAATTCATTGCACTCGTCCTGGTTGTTTTCGTCCTCAGAATTCTTTTAGCGATCTTGACGATCTTTCAACGCTGAAGACAACCCAGCAGAAATATTGTACTAGTTGTGGGATGCCGCTAATTTTGGCAGGGCGTTATCTTCCCGTGCGGTTGTTAGGACAAGGAGGATTTGGGGCAGCATTTCTCGCGCGCGATCGCTACACTCCTACGATGCGCTATTGTTTTGTCAAGCAGTTTCAACCCATTGGCAATTTAAACGAAGAGCAATTGGAAATTGCGCAAAGTTTATTCGAGCGAGAAGCTACCGTTCTCGAAGATTTAGGCAACCAAAACAAGAAAATTCCCGATTTATATGCGTTTTTCCCGTTGATTGCGCCCGCTCGTCAGGGGAAAAAAGAAGAACAATATTTCTATCTAGTACAACAATTTATTGACGGACAGACATTAGAAGAAGAACTCGCAACCAAAGGACAATTTTCAGAAGCAGAAGTTCGCGAGGTTTTGTTAGAAATGCTCGATGTTTTGGCATTTGTCCATCAAAACAATACAATTCATCGAGATATCAAGCCCTCTAACATTATGCGAGATAAAAATGGGCGCTTGTATTTGCTCGATTTTGGCGCAGTCAAGCAAGTGACGGCCGGAAATACCCCGTCGGGACGTTCTACGGGAATTTATTCAATGGGGTTTGCTCCACCCGAACAAATGTCAGGTTCTCAAGTCTATCCTTCTACAGATATGTATGCCTTAGCAGCAACTTGTCTCAACTTGCTAACCGGGAGAAAACCCGAAGAATTATACGATTCTTTTAATTATTGCTGGAATTGGAAAACTTATGCTCCTCAAACGAGCGCTCGCCTAGCTAGCGTGTTCGATCGCATGTTACTACAAACACCTAAAGATCGTTTTCAATCGGCCGAAGAAGTTCTCAATGCTTTAAATTCCAAGTCTTTACCGCCTCAGCAAGGAGTTAATACTCAACTGCAACCGCCACTCGTTCAGTCAGGAACTCAAAAAGGACAATCGCCTGTCATTAGTCCTCCTCCGACTCCTCCTGTTAAACGCAGGTCTTTTTCTTTGCTAGAACTATTAGGAAATGCTGCTTTCACGGGATTTGAGGGAGTATTGTTTTATATCGTTTTGACTAACTTATTGCCTTCTCCTGGGGTTAGTATTGGTTTATTGGGAATGTGTCTGGGCGGGATTATTTTTGCGCTATCTCGTCGCTTTATCGAGGGCAAAGATTTACCTATTTTGGCAGGATTAACTTTTCTGTTGATGTTAGTTCCCTTGTTGCGAGGAGGATGGGCAATTGCAGCGATCGCGATTTTTGCCGCGTTGGGAGGGGTCGCGGCAGTTGCAGTAACAGCCCTTTTTCGCTTGATTTATAAGATTTTAGCGCGATTTTTATAGCTTTCTCAAATAGATGAGGTAGAGTGAAAGGGAATAGGCAACTGTTTTTGAAGTCGAAAGTCGCGCTGCTCGAACAAAGTTCTGCGCGGCGGAATCGAAAGTCGAAAGTCGAATTATGAAGGCAGATGGTGGAAGTAATGTTTCTCCCTTGTCTCCCTTGTCCTCCTTGTCCTCCTTGTTCCCCTTGTCCTCCTTGTCCTCCTTGTCCTCCTTGTCCTCCT
>JAAUUT010000063.1 GCA_012031035.1 Candidatus Altimarinota bacterium
CCGATGAATCGACTAGCGCTCTCCTCTTTTCGTTCCAGTTAGCATAGAGGAAATCAACGCGGACGTTTGCCCCATGTTTGAGGATATAAGCAAACCCCAAACAGAAAAGTATTGAAAATAAGTACCATTGCAGTTCGAGCAATCCATTGGATGATAGTTTCATGCCGATAAATCGTCCGATGTAGCGGGCTATGACGTTGTAAAATCCTACCGCGATCGTAACGATAACAAGCCAGTTTAAAATCCCGCCAATCTTTTCTATTACGTTATCTATTAAATTAGAAAGTTTGAGTAAGGCTTGCAAGACTAAATCTCCCTTCTGCGATCGTTACACGCGATCGTATCAAAGATTAAAGAGTTTAAAATCAAACTTTTATTAATCTTTTTTTTACTTGCGTATAGATGGCTAATTAGCTTACGCGATCGATATAAAATTTCTTTTATAATTGCTGAACAATTATTTCAGCAAGCAAACCAGTAGAAATCGTTTTTAAATTAAAAGTATAATCAATGCGATCGAAAGTTTCTTCTAGTGAACGAAGTGAGCTTTTCCAGCCAAGTCCATCAGTAATCCAAATAAACTTATGTCCTTGAGATGAAATAACATCAAATAAACCTTTATATTCTCCGGCAGTCGCTTTAAGTTTCGAGCCTCCCCCACCATAAAAATTTGTTTCGATTAGATATAGTGCTTTTTCAGTTTTAACTGCAAAATCAAATTTACGATTAGCTTTATCTACTTTTACTGTAACTCCCCAATCTTGTTCGAGTTTGGAAGGTGTAGCCTGTGATATTAACGAGAAATTATTCTTTTGACAAATTGGTTGAAGAATATTTTTAACGATAGTTTCCATCGTAGTCCCACTACGGTTTTTTCTCCCATTGCTATCTAAACCTACTTCAACACCAAGAACATAGTCTGGTATACTTTTTATAATTTTATTTCTAAAAATATCTAAAATCCCAGTCTTTTTAGTAAAAATTACAATGGTTTCTATATCTTTATCATTGATTGTTCCTTTATGACTAAAATTAAAACACTCATGATTAAACTTTCCTCCTGCATATTCAGTCAAAATTTTAAAGTTTGCTGTTCTACAAGCAAGCAAAATAGGAATAGTACGCGCAATTTTGGGATACTGCTTTAGAAGTTGTCGTAACTCTTCTTCTAAATTATCTTTCCCAATTAAATAATTTAATAAATTTAAATTTATTTCTATTTCTTTAAAATTTTTTATAACTTTTTTCCAGTCCACAAAGTAATCCCAGACTGTAATTGAGTCGGTTAAGCTATCTTTAAAATATTTAAATACTTCAGATTCATCCGAACATCCTAAATATTGTTTAAAAACAGGACTGAATTTCATCGCTAAAAAGAATTAGTAATTTAAAATCAAAATTTCATTAATCTTGCCTCTTTTCTGAGCATTGCTATTAATATTGCGACTAGCTTTAACTCGTTCTATTCTGTAACCTTGATAAGCTATTTCAAAAAAATCATCATTGGGTCTTCATTTTTTGGATCGGAATTACTCAACATTAATTTAGCGTTTTTGTCATTAAGTCGATTAAAAAAGTCTCGCAAACGTAATTGTTCTGAATCACCAAAATTATATTTTGAATATGAAGTAAAGTCAGAAGTTTTGCTAATTGGTCTGTAGGGCGGATCGAAGTAAATAAAAGTTTTATCGTTAGCCCACTGTTCGCAATCAGTAAAGTCTCCACAGTGTATCTGAGTTCTTTGAAGAATTTGCGCGATCGCTCTTAAATTTTCTGAGTTACAGATTAAGGGATTTTTATATTTTCCCATTGGAACGTTAAAATCTCCTTGGTTATTAACTCTAAAAAGTCCGTTAAAACAAGTTCGATTTAAAAAAATTAGTTGTGCAGTTCTCTCAATCCATTCTCGATTGTATTTTTCAAAGTCAATTTTTTCTCGTTGGAAATTGAAATGCGATCGAATTTGATAATAAAATTCTTTTCGCTTGTCTTCATCTAAAAGTAAATATTGATTTTGTAAGTCGTCTAAAAAAACAATTAATTTTTCTACATTTTTTTGAATCGTTTTATAAGCTAATATAAGCTCTTCATTAACATCTAGAATAAAAAACTCCTCAATCTTGTATGACTTAGCTAAATAAAGAAAAACCGCACCACTACCGATAAAAGGCTCAATATATCGTGTAATAGTTCGATTTTTTAACTCCTTGGGGAGAAAATTATCTATTTGTTCTAGAAGTTGTCCTTTTCCTCCGGCCCATTTTAGAAAAGGTTTAGCAGTTATTATCAATTTTGTCGCTTTTAAAAATTAATGTTAGTTAGATAATGCAGGATTAGAAACGCTAATCTCAGCGTAGCAGATTAGCGTAATTCATCAGTCAATTATTGAAGTAAGCGATTTTTTAAATTGCCTATTTAATGAGAGACAACTTTGCGAGCGGGTAGCATTTCTTTATGAGCTAAATATTCATGAAGTTCTAAGGGTTTTAGCTTGCATAAATCTTTGGCCAACTCTTGAATTTTAAGAGTTTTGGGCAGTTGCGAGGTCAGAACTTCTCGTAACATTCCCAAAATTTTAGGCTCGGCGACTAAAAGAAGTTGTTGAGTTTGATACGAGTGACTCAACTGCACTATTTTATTAACAATTTCTTTAGCAAAATTTCGCTCAAATTCATCTAAATGATTCTGACGATGGTCGTCATAACCGTGAGCTTGTCCTCCTGCACTCCGATTGCGTCCCGTTTTGGTGTTCGACCAGAGATCTTTACCCTGTAGTTCGTTAGCTTGATTAGAAATCTTATCTCGTTCGACTAAGTTAGGACCTGACTGATATTCTGGTATTTCAGCTTGTTCCAAAGTTAAAAAGCGAGCTTTTGTACCATCAATAACAGCAACGATTGATTGATTCATATTGTCTTGGAATACTTTTTTAGAGATTTTTATATTAACAACACAAAGCATATCCTCCATCACTTTGGAATAAAGCTTAAAATTGTATCAAATTTGTATTTTTTTTTACAAAAATTAACTAAAATTCAAAGATTGGAAAGTGAAAATTATTTTTTCAATTCCCAATTGGCAAGTTTGTAAGTCTATGTTGTGAGTGATGTCGCTACTGCTCGATCGCGACATCGAGTAAACGGCTCCATTCATTCCACGAGCCATCATAATTGCGCACATTAGGATAGCCTAATAAATATTTCAGTACAAACCAGGTATAAGCAGACCGTCCGCCGATCGCGCAGTAAGGAAACACCTCCCTATCAGGCGTGATGCCTCGGCTGCTATAAAGATTATGTAACTCTTGTGCTGATTTAAAAGTGCCATCTTCATTGAGGGTGAGGATATGTTCGAGATGTAATGCTCCTGGAATATGTCCCCCGCGTTCCGTTCCTTCTGGTGGCTTCATCATAAATATTTCACCCCGATACTCTTGAGGAGTACGGACATCTAACAAAACGCGATCGCTTCGATTTAAGGATTCTCGAATTTCTTCGTGTAAAACCCGAAAGTTGCGATCGCAAGATTTGGCACGATATTGGGTGGGTGGGAAGTTAGACAATTCTGCTGTCAAGGGACGACCTTCCGCTATCCATTTCTGATGTCCGCCGTTGAGAACATATATGCGATCGTGTCCAAACATTTTTAAAAGCCAAAAGATCCAAGCTCCCGTGCCAGGATAACTACCATAGGCAATTACAGTAGTTTCATGGGATATACCCGATCGCGACATTAGATTTTCTATAGCAGTTGGATCTAAATTCTGGCTGAGATCGGGTTTGAGGAGATCGGTAAAGATATTCCAAAAAACTGCACCTGGAAGATGAGCATCTTTGTAAAGTTCGGGACTCATCTCGACTTCCACTACTCGCACGGTGGGATCGTTGAGATGTTCCATTAACCATTGCGTATCGACTAAAACTTGAGGACAAGCATATTGAGACATCGGTTTTCTCCTTTTTACACGCTTAGCTAAGATTAGGAGAGGTCGATTGACTTCGCCTAGTCCTCGATCGAGTACAGTTTTTGACACCGTAACCATGACCAGTGCTTTACAACGTATATTTGAAGCGATCGAACAAGGAGAGGACGAACAAAACCTGCGATCGCAAGTCGTGCCGAAAATTGGTGAATATTTTGCTACTAAGCGCCAGGGACTTTTCTTTTTCGACCAACTACCTTTTACAGATAAAAATCTTCAGAAAACACTACAAATTGCTTTTTCAATCGAATATAATCCCGTTGTACGATATTTAGTAGAGCGTCATGCTCCCGTTCACGAAGCTTTAGTAACTTCTCCCAAGATTTGGACAACTATCTGTCCCCGACCCGATCATTGGCACGTAATGGCAGGGCCAATCGTTAGTCAGGGTAAATTAGTAGGTGCAATTGGTTGCACCCGCGAACGGTCGATGCCTGCTTTTGAGGCGCAAAATCTCGCAGATTTGAGCGCTATTTGTTTGCATTTGTCGGTTTGGATGGCAACAGCGCGATCGCGAAGTGTTTTTGCTGTCCAAGCTCAACATCATTCGTTCAAAAGCGATTGCTTAACGCCTCGTGAATTAGAAATTGCTCAATTAGTTGCTCTGGGGCGAACTAACGCCGAAATTGGGCAACAACTTTGGATTACCGAAAATTCTGTCAAGCAAGCTTTAAAGCGAATGTTCCGCAAGCTTGAGGTTTCCTGTCGCGCCCAGATGGTTGCAAGGCTTTCGATAGATGAACGATGAAGACTAATGCACAAATTATTGAATTTTCAAGATGATACACTTTTGCGACAGGCCTTGACTCATCGTTCCTATGTTAATGAAAATCCTGGCGAAATACATAACGAACGACTGGAGTTTTTAGGCGATGCTTTATTGACTTTTTTGTGTGGCGATTATCTCTATCGTCGCTATGAGAACATAGCAGAAGATGAAATGACTCGACGGCGTGCGGTATTAGTTGATGAAAAACAACTCGCTAAGTTCGCGATCGCAGTCGGTTTAAACTTTAAAATGCGTTTGGGAAGAGGTGCCATTCAAAATGGAGGATTTGACAATCCTAATTTATTGAGCAGTACGTTTGAAGCAGTAGTGGGAGCGTATTATTTGGATTGCGATCGCAACATCGAGGCAATTCGTCCAATTATTGAAGATTTATTCGATTCTGTTTCTCAAACGTTTACTGAAATCCGTTCTAATGTCGATTCAAAAAATCAATTGCAAGAGTGGGTACAAGCAACTTTTGGCTCGATACTACCTAAATATGAAACTCAACGGATTGGCGGCCCAGATCATTTACCAGAATATTTAGCGAGGGTTTTTGTTGGCGAAAAGCTTCATGGAGAAGGGAAAGCTTGCGGTAAAAAAGAAGCTGAAAAACGAGCCGCTGAAGATGCTTTATCTAAGCTGAAAAAGCAAGGGGTTATATAGTCATATTATTATCAAATCTACAAGTAATATTTACAATTTATAATTCAGTTGGCTAGCTAAAGGTTCTACTGTTTGTTTCAAAAGTCGCATTTCTGCTAATGGAACTTTATTTGGATTTTTGGTTTGTCGATCGTGACTGCTTCCTACTTTAACTTTTAACAAGTCTCGCTCGACTTTTAGTTCTAAAAACTCTTCTAAATGACTAATATCTAAATTGCCATTACACAAGTCCTCATACTTGACGAACATTCCATTAACTTTTTGATAACCCGCCATATAACCTTCTACTAAACTTTTCCAATGCTCGCCAAATTGTCTTGGCGTATAAACTGGATTGAGCGGCCATTCTGTATACCAATAAGAGCCATGATATGATTGATAGGCTTTATAAGGGTTTCTATAGAGGAAAATAAATTTGGCTTTGGGAAACAACCAATTAAGATAAATCGCATGATCGATCGTAAGTCTGACTTCTTTAATTCCCCATCTTTCTAACCCGCGCTCTCGTGCAGATCGCTCAAATAAGTTTCTTAAAAAGTTAAGATGAGATTCAAGTAAATAACTAATATCTGGATAAAGATTGGCTATCCACTTATCAGCTAATTCTGATGGATTGGGATTGCTTCGATTACCGATTAACCAGTTAGAATGGGGATATTTATCTGTAATTGCTTTAAGCGGAATCGACAAATGATTAATTAATCCCGAATAGGAATAAGGTTCTCCCCAAATAATAATGTTACCAGAAGACATTATTAATCTTTGTAGGAGCGTCGAACCCGATCGCCACCCGGCAGAAAAAATAAAGATGGGACTAGACTCGCAATCGCTTTTAATATCGGGAAATCTTCGTTGGATTGCTTGAATCGCTTTTTCAACTGTAGGATTTAACTGTTTTTCTCTGGCGTGTCTTTTTCGCGCATAAGATGTACCGATATAAGATTCATACAGTGACTTGCTCTCTCTGACGATCGCTTTTAAATTGAGAGCGTTAGCTAAAAAAGAATTTTTACTAACCATAATCCTTAAATTTCTGGAGTCGAACAGTATTGAGATAGAGTCGCATGACACTGGTTAAAAGCATCAAATGCACGTTCGAGCGTTTTTGGTGAAATTTCAATATCTGGGGATTTTATATTTTTTTCTAACAATACTACCTGTTTTAATATTCTCTGATGAATCTCCTACATAGAGAGTACCAGTTGTCGGCAAAATTTCGTACTGTTCTGATAGGGAATTTTTTAAATCAAGAAATTTTTCTATTGTTTTAAAAACCTGTTCTGTATTTTCTATTATTTGTTCGTAAGTTACTGCTAGCGCTCGATTTTTATTGTTGATGAGACGTGCATATTTTTCTAAATTCTCTAACCGTTCTGTATAGTATCTTAAAGCTTTGATTTCATCCCATTTTTTATGAGGATTAATTTTAATCAAACTGGGAAGAGTTTCTTTTGGCTCTCTAATTAGAAAAATTGCACAAATTTTATTAGAGATAAGCAGGTTTTCATCGATCAAATAGCTATCATGAAGAACTTTATCTAGTACATATTTTTCAGAAGGTTGCCATTTATTGAGGGTTCGATGTACCTGATAAATTAATTCCTTAAAATCTTCTCCTGTTGCATATCTTAAATGCGATTCGCCAAAACCGCTAATTTCTGGGTTGGTATTGAGAATATGCGTTAGCAGCGAAGAACCCGCTCTCATATGACCGAGAATTAACAAAATTTTGTTAGGGTGTTGAATCTTATCAAAGCTAAATGAGTAATAGTTATAAATTGCTGTTTTAGCCAATTGCTTGATCGGTTTGGTCAATAGTTTCAAAGATGTACTCATTTTACTCGTATAGAAAATTTAATTAATTCCGACAATTTTGCCATATTTTATCATCGATTAGGTCTAAAATTTGTGTGTCGCGATCGAGATCGAACTTTCTAGCAAAATGAATCTTACTATTAATTAGCTGCTCGTAATCTTGAAGGGTCAGTATTCGGGGACGACCATCGCTACGTTTTTGAGAGAAATCTACATATCGTTTATGATCGTTACACAATTTAAATAGGTTGCTATTGACTAAAATAGTTTGAATTAAAGACTCATCAGGAATTAAGGTATGTTTATAGTGATCGATCAGATCTTGGTTAGAATGGATAACTTTATGGATGTGTTGTACGCAAGATTTTGATAAAGTATGCCATTGAGAGCCGCCATAACAAATAAAATTTTCATTAAAAGGAAGCAATTTAGGTAAAAATCCTACCATCAAATCGTTATTAATATTTTTGATTAAAAAAAGATTTTCAAAGCCGGATAAATGAATGGGTTGAAGCGGAAGTAAATTAGCCTGAATAAATCGCGATCGCAAAACTCTTTCAACGACTTTACTGACTAAAGAAGATAGGGGATAATACTGACGATAATAACGCCAAAATCCCGATCTTCCCCAAGGATTTCCAGGCGCGATCGCATTCCAGTATTGAATAAAGCCATCGTATTTTGTTTCCTCTAAAAACTTTTCAATTTCCGAGGTAGGTTGACAGGGATAATCTTGTTCGGATAAATAAATCAACCAATCAAAATCATATTGACGCTCGAACAACCAGTCTACTGCCTCTAGATAGGGTTGAATTAACGAAAAATCTCCTCTTTTTGCTTTTTTGTGTCTTTCGAGCAAATGAATGTTGGATAAATCTTCTAGGGGTGCGATATCTAGATGAGTATTAGTAAAATCATGACTGATGAGAACTAAAGCATTTTCACTAGATGTTTTAATTTGACGAACCAATCGATAGATTTGATCGGGGTTATTGTGCGTTTGAATTAAATAACAGGCAATCATAAGCTTTTGGATTAATCTACATCAGATTTTACTGCGTTGTGCCCAATATTTTGGCATCGATCGCGTCTAAAATTTGAGAGTCTACTTCACTCTCAAACTTTCTCGCAAAATGAAAATCTTCATTGGTGAGAATAGAATAATCCTTTAAGGTTAAAATTCGAGCATGACCGCCAGGTTGTTCGTGAGTATCAAAGTAACGCTTAGGATCGTTGCAAAGTTTAAATTTTTGACTATTAACTAAAATCGTTTGTACGAAGGATTCATCAGAAACAACAGTTTTTTTGTAGTATCGGACAAGATCTGGACGAGCCTCAATAAAACCTTTTAAATACGCAACGCATCGTTTTGAAAGTGTGTGCCACTGATAGCCACCGTAACAAATAAAATTTTCGTTAAAAGGAATAGATTTTGCCGGAAAGCCAACCAAAGAACCATAAGTTAAAAAAAATTGAATGGGAATCAGCTTTTGAAGTTTTGAAAACTTGACGATTTCGTAAACCGCCCTAAGTAATTCTCTTATCGAGTCGGGTAGACGATAATACTGACAGTAATATCGTTTCCAAGCGCGTCCTTTTCCCCAAGGACTTTCTTTTGAAAAGATATCCCAATAACGAATAAAGCCGTTATAGTCGGTTTGTGCGAGGAAATGTTCGATTTCAGCAGGCGCTTTAGTTGGATAATCCTGTCCAGAAAGATAAATCAGCCAATCAAAATCCGACTCATTCTCAAACAACCAATCAACTGCATTCAAATAAGGTTGTAGTAGCGAAAAGTCACCTCGAAGCGAAGGAGATTTGCTTTTGAGTAAATGAACGTCTCCTAACCCTTGGAGCGGGGTAATATCTAGGTGAGAACTGGTAAAATCGTGACCGATGAGAATCTGTGCGTCAGGACTCGATGTTTTAATAGTGCGAACTAATCGATAGATTTGTGCTGGATTTTTGTGAGTCTGGATGAAATAACAGACTTTCATATTTTCAGTAACGTTAAGATTTTTGTGAAAAAAGCGATCGCCATCGCGTGCGAATCCCCATACTACTACGCCATTTTTGCATTGATTTTCGCAATTCTCTCGTTTCAATAGCGAGCCAACGTTTCTTCAAAAAGCTTTGTCGATACAATGGAGAAGAACGCCAAATCTCATAAGCAGGAACGATCTCATTGGCTATTAAATTTTTCCATCGTTGCGTGAGATTAACAATATTAGTTTCTTTGGCTCGAAGTTTACCATTTTCGACGATCGCTCGATACAATTCTTTGTCGTCGCGCAAACGCTCCAGAGCCGCTATAATATCGTCGAGCGAGCTAACTTCTACATAATCGAGTTGGCTTTTACGTTCTGCTTGATAAGCAGACTCGCAACCTAAAATTGCAGGGACTCCGGCGTGCCAAGCAT
Source organism: Candidatus Altimarinota bacterium (assembly GCA_012031035.1). Taxonomy (GTDB): domain Bacteria; phylum Cyanobacteriota; class Cyanobacteriia; order Cyanobacteriales; family Microcystaceae; genus Hydrococcus. The sequence goes on from JAAUUT010000063.1 coordinate 9,653, forward strand.
TGTAAAGTTTAGTAGCCGGTTTCCAGGTAAAATCTTTTTGAGTGAAACTGCGTACCGCTAGGATAGCATCCACCTCGCTATAGTTGTTCCAACGCTCGAAATTATCCATAACTACCCAGTTTAAACCAAGTGCTTTTACCCGCTCTTGCCAAGATGCGGCTTGTAATTCGGGAAGCAAATTGTCTGCTAAACCAAAAAAAGCAATGTTTTCAAATCGATCTTCTCGCGTATAATCGCGAGGAATTAATCCGGGCTGAGGCCATAATGGCATATAATAGTTTAGTCCCGGCAGTAATAAGCGATCGCCGAGTAGCATTAAATCTTTGACTAGTCCTTTGGCATTCTGTACGATGTGAATCTGTGCGTAAGGATGTCGCGCGCGATCGGCTTGCAAGCAAACGAGCAACAATTTAGCTGTTGGCTGCCAATCGGAGGGAAGTGAATCCCAATGAGCGATTACGATTCCTTCGTCGGGAAGCGTTCCGACTAATTGACAGGGAAACCCATCAGCATGAAGGCGTAAATAGGTTTGCAAAGTCCAGCAATAGATTCCGCGTCTAAATCCTAACCAATAGCGATCGGCATCGGGCGGCAAATCTTCAGCCCAATCTTGTTGGGGTAGGTAAAAATAAATGAGTGGTAAGCGATCGCTCATTATGGAGGTTTCATTAATTTTTGAAAAGTAAGGTGTTACTTAGTAGAAAATAATACCGGATGGGATTGCACTCAACAAGTGCATCTCCCAGAAGTAATTCAGTGGGATATTTAAATCGGATTTGAGAGAATTAAATATTTTGACTTTGAGTTATTTTTAACTGAAAGTTTGGCGATCGCAACCAAATAATTTGATCTGATGAGTAAAATTTTCAAACACTCTTCTTTGCTAGCCTCTTCAGCTTTGATGCTGGGATTTTTTCCGCTCGAATCTCAAGCCTTTATCTTTAAACTTGAAGAAGCCACCATTGCTGATGTTCGCTCGGCATATGAAACAGGAACGCTCACCAGCCGCCAACTGACACAAATGTATCTCGATCGCATCGCAGCCGACGATCGACGGAGATCGAACTTAAACTCTATAGCCTTCCTCAATCCTAACGCACTAGAAGATGCAAAAAGACTCGATCGATTGCGATCGCAAGGAACAATTCTCGGCCCTTTACACGGCATTCCAGTCGTCGTCAAAGACTCCTTTAATGTAAAAGGGTTGCCAACTACTAACGGCGTTGGCGCTTTCAAATCTCTTATTGCGCAAGAAGATGCTTTCGCAGTCGCCAAGCTTCGGGAAGCAGGAGCGATTATTTTGGGCAAAGCCAATATGAGTACCTGGGCATTCTCGTATGATGGTATTAGCGAATCCTACGGGTCAGTTATTAATCCTTATGCACCAGATCGAACCCCAGGCGGCTCTAGTAGCGGTTCGGCAGTAGCAGTAGCTGCTAACTTTGCTATGTTAGCTATGGGAGGGGAGACAGGTGGTTCCATTCGCGTACCGAGTACCCATAACGCCTTAGTCGGACTCAAGCCTACTGCTGGACTCATCTCCGTAGATGGTACTTGGCCGCTCGTAACCGAGCGAGACGTTATCGGGCCGATGGCAAGAAATGTTTCCGATGTCGCTATTGCAATGGATGCGCTGGCTCGTTTCGATCAAAATAATCTCTGGAACCCCTACATTCCCAACCCCGACGAAATTCGCCCCGATTCTTACACTAATTTTCTCGATAATACTTCCCTAGAAGGCAAAGTGCTAGGTTTACCTCGACCCTACATCGGCAAAGGCGACCCCAACAAAGGGCCGAGCTTTCCGGTAGATCCCCAGGTCGATACGGCATTCGAGCGAGCAAAACGGGTTTTGGAAGCACAAGGAGCAACGCTAGTCGAGGTGGATATTCCCGTATATGAAGGCGCGTTTGTCGATGGTCTTCCAGACGCTTATACTTCTACATTGTTCGAGCGGGATTTGCAGTCGCGAGCTTATTATTACGAGCAGCTTATTAAAGGATATGACGACGATCGCATTAAATCTTTTGTCGATCTACTCAACATCCTCCCACAAGATTATGTCTATTACGATTACGTCCAACAAATTGCCGATACGATTTCTAGCGGTCAAGCTAAACCGTGGAGCGACATTCCAGCAATCGCAGCAGCTTTCGAGGCAATCGGTCAAGTGCGAACCCAACAATATGAAGATTTTATGGCAGATAATGGCATTGATGCCTTTGTTTTTCCTACCTTGAACTATCTCGCTCCACCCCAGGGGCCAGAAGGCGATGAAGTTTATGCTATTTATGGCACTCTACCCGCAAGATTAGAAGCGAATATTCTTGGATTGCCAGCCATAACCGTACCAATGGGATACTCAAAAGAAGGAATCCCTATGTCGCTGGAATTTATGGGCAATTATTTTGGCGAAGCAGAAATCATTAGTTACGCTTACGATTACGAACAAGCAACTCAATTTCGTCGCCCTCCGAGTCTGCCAATTCCCGAACCTACCACAGCGCCTACCTTAGTTTTACTGGGTTTGGGTGCTTTTACGTTTAAGTTGAAATCTCGAAGATTCTATCTAGCCAAGATTAAACCAAAAACTCGCGATCGTAACAACTAACCAAAAATGGGCGTTGCTGAATTAAGTAACGAGCGAACTAAAATGCGTTTTTATTTGGCAATCTTCTCAATGTTTCCTAGTATAACCAATCTTCTTCCAGGAAATCCTCTTTTTGTTGCCTATGGTGTAATCGTCGCTTTGGGAGCAGGTTTTGTTAGAGGTTTTGCTGGCTTTGGTTTTTCAGCGTTTACTGTAGCTGGTCTGTCATTGTTATTCTCACCAGATCGTATCGTCCCAGCAAGCATGTTGCTCGAAGTATTCGCAAGCTTATCGTTGCTACGATCGGTCTGGCAAGATATTTCATGGTTATGGCTTAAACCCCTCATTTTTGGTAATGCGATCGCAGTTCCCTTGGGGGTATGGTCGCTGGCAATTATTCCATCAGCGCCACTGCAAGCATTAGTCTCAGGAGTTATCTTGTGTGCCTCTGGATTGCTGTTATCTGACATTCGTCTTCCGTGGTCGGATACCCCTCAATTACGTTTTGCCACAGGGTTATTGTCGGGATTTTTTAACGGACTGTCAGCAGTGGGTGGTATGATTGTTGCCGTAATGTTATTCTCGACCTTGCTTTCGCCAAAAACATCGCGAGCGACCCTCATCAGCTTCTTTTTTATGAGTTATGTGTACGCTCTTTGTTGGGCACAAGGACAAGGATTAATAGACACTACTATGTTTGAATGGGTTTTATGTCTCGTAAGCTCTATGCTGGTAGGGATCGCACTCGGTCAGCGACACTTTTTCAAGGTGAGTGAAATGCAGTTTCGTCGTATAGTGTTGCAAATTCTCGCTGTAATATCCACCCTTGGACTGGCGCGATCGTTTTTCAAGTGGCAATGAAGTTTTATTAGTTTTTAGAAAAATTCTCTTAAGTTCCACCCAAAAATGTTGTATTTATGGGATTTAGCCCTTTTTTGGGCAGTTGAAACGCGCAATTGTTTGCATTGTATTGCCTTAGTAGAGTTTAGTTCTAATTATGGTGCGATCGCCCAATTGGATTCTCAAATCGTTCTTTCTTTCCAAACGAAAACCTATACTATTAAGATTTATCGCCAGGAAAGTCGCTTGCTGATGGATGTTTACAATAAAAAAACATCCGACTGGATGCTTAATGGCGCTCTTGTAGAAACTGCTAGTTCTCCCGATGGAACTAGCTATTGGCATAGAGAGAAAGGAAAATTTATCTTTCGCGTTTACCAACGAACAGACGGACGTAAATGGATAATAATTAATTCATACGGTCAAGCCTTTGACGAAATTTGGGAAGGCGAAATTTAGCCAGAAAAATCGCCTTTAGCTTCTTTCCTAACTATTGGCATCTACCAAACGAGAAGTTTTGAAGCGATTCATCCAACTTTCTAAATAAGCACGATTTGCTTTTTGCTCCTCAAGGTCTTTAGTATCTAAGGGATGGGGTGCTAATCCTTTAATGGCGGCCGTTGTCACGCAAAACATCGACTTCTGAAAACTTTGGCAAATTTTAACTAAAAGATCGTCTTCTTGGCGAAACCCTGACGATAAATTGCAAGCAGATAGTCTGGCAGAAAATGACGCATATCCTGCATTAACAGCGAAGGGGGAATGCCTGCACCGCCTGTTGGCAAAGGATCGGCATACAATGCTCCATAAGCAAACATTCCTTGATCGTAGGGAATTTGATACACTTGAGCATTGTAAGAAATCGTTCCAGGAAAAGGCGTTCCTCTAAAAAAGACGGCCTCTACATAGGGAACAGCCGTATCGGGGAGAAAGGTTAAGCCTGCCGATTGAGGAATCAAATCGTAAGCTTGACCCCGAACCTTGACTTGGTAAGTAATCGGTCGATTAGCATCCGCCACTAATCCATCAAGGATGTGTTGTACCACTTGGGGAATTGTTTTGATTTCTTTGCGGTCGTAGCGATCGCTTAAACTGAGGAACATATCGGCCATCACCCGCCAAAATTGCCCTAAGCCGCTATAGTAAGCCATTTGTCGCATTTGTTCTGGCAAAAATTCTGGGAAAATTTTGTGCAGTCCCAGCATGAAAGGGTTACTTTTAAATTTTGCCTGAATGACTTTTTCTGTTGCTTCTCTAAAAGCTGGCGTATCGCAATAAGCATCCAATCCGCCGCCGCCATGCCATAACATGACTTTCATACAATATTCGGCATACTCAAAGTTAATGCGATCGTGCCACCAATGCCGTAGTAATTTTGCCCAAGAGAATTCCCCGTTAAAGTATTTAAAAAAAGGGAACAACAGCAAAAATTGATTGTCGGCAATATAGATTAGATTGCGGGAATAAGCATCTAGGACTACACCATAACTTTTGAGGATGCCGACAACTTCAGTGACATTTTCAGGAGAGTCTTGTAATAACGCTTCTCCCGATTCTAAACTATATATGTATTTGGCGAGGGGATGTTTGGACGATTCTAGTTGCGTACTAATCATAACGACTCCTAATTGTAGGGCTTGGTCATCGAATTTTCGAGTAAAGGTTTTGTTGGTGGAATGTAAGAAATGTTATCTTCCGTCGCTGCTAACAAAACTGCAACTTGTGGTTCGCTCCAACGGATCGCCCAATTCGGTACAATTCCTAGAATGACAATTAATAGAGCAAGTGCGATCGCAGGCATTCTTTCCGACCAGAATACTTTCGGCAATTGCGATAATTCTGGGGTGAGACGACCAAAAAAGACGCGGTTAACCATCAGCAAGAAATAAACCGCCGTCAACCCACTCCCGATAAGACAAAGGAGCGTTTGTACGGGAAAAATTGGGAAACTGCCTCGAAAAACCAAAAATTCAGCAATAAAACCAACCATTCCAGGAATTCCAGCACTTGCCATTACGCCCAAAATCATTAGGGTTCCAGCAATAGGTAATCCTCGCTCTGGGTTGAGTAGTCCTTTTAAGAAATAGACATCGCGACTTCCCGTTTTTTGTAGACAACTCCCACCAGCAAAAACAACATGGCAGAAATTAAACCGTGACTGACCATTTGGAAAATTGCAGCCGTAATACTCAAGCGCGTCGTTGCTGCTGCTGCTAGAAGAATATAAGCCATGTGCGCGATAGAAGAGTAAGCGACTACTTTTTTCATATCTCGTTGCGCGATCGCACAGGAAGCGCCATACAGGGCGCTAATGGCGGCTAGAGTTGCCATAGAGGGCGCTAAAACTACCCAAGCATCTAAAAATAATCCTATCCCAAATCTCAACAATCCATAGGTTCCCAGCTTCAATAACACGCCAGCTAGTATTACAGAAATGGGAGTAGAAGCTTCTACGTGAGCGTCTGGGAGCCAAGTATGGAAAGGAAAAATGGGGATTTTGATCGCTAAACCGACTAAAAGGGGAGCTAGTAAAAGAAGTTGCGTATCGACAGGTAAAGTATGCGATCGCAACGGTTCGTAATCAAAACTTTGAGCGCCACTCAACCATACTAATCCTAAGAAAGAAATGAGTACCAAAAATCCCGAAATTGCTGTATAGAGGAGAAACTTCATTGCTGCATAGCCTCTTCTTTCTCCTCCCCAAATCGCGATTAGGAAATACAACGGTACGATTTCTAGTTCGTAGAAAAGGAAAAACAGCAGTAAATCCTGCGCTAAAAATGCCCCAGCAACGCCCCCACTCAAGATAAATAATAAAGCGTAGTAAAATCGAGGTCGATGAATCGATTCGCTACTACTGTAGATAGCTATTAGGGTTAGCAGGCTATTGATAAAAATCAAAGGAAATGACAGCCCATCGATTCCGAGATGGTAACTTAGACCAAGCCAGTTAATCCAGGGAAGATATTCAGATAATTGCATATCGGGGTTAGTCGGATTAAACTCAAACCCCAAAATAAGATTCAAAACTAATACGCTACTAGCAACGACTAACGCTATTTTCCGAGTCCCAATAGCTTCGAGTTTCCCCGGATAAAATGTAATTAGGGCTGCACCTAAGAATGGCATCCAGACTAAGGCACTGAGCATTGTTTTTCTATTTACTCCTTAATGTTAGCAATGGGCGATCGCGCTCATTATAATCAGCGAAAAAATTTCTTTATCTTTAATTGAGAAGCGACGACCAATAATCAAATACAGTAGACCATTGACCGCTAAGCGCAAACCAAAGCAACAAACCCACACCTAGCAAAATCGTCAAAACATAAAATTGCGACTGACCGGAGACATTATACTTCAGGGCATTGCCTCCAAAAACCGTTGCCAAACTGACAAAGTTAACCATCCCATCGATAACGTAGCAATCGAACCAAGCTGATAGTTTCGCTAATGTGGCTACAGCCCAGACTACTGTATAGCTATAAATCTTATCGAGGTAGAAGTCGTAAGCCAATAAATCTTGAAAAATCGTTGATAAAGTTGCGTAGGTCTTGCCCATGCCCGACGCAGTTCTAAATATGCTCCCAGAAGAAAACCAACTAAACCCGAAAGCATAAATAAGGGAATAGCATACTCAGCAATGATTGGGTTGTCATTCGCAAAAGGAGTGGTTGGACTCAACCAAAGCGACCACCGGATAGGAATAAGGGGAGTTAGTAAAACAATAATCGTCAAAGTGACCATCGGTAAAGCCATTGGCCAAGGCACTTCTGGGGCCCTGCGCGTTTTACTCTGCGACTGACCGAGAAAGACCAAACGAAAAACACGGGTTAAATTCAAGGCACTAAAGAGATTGACAAATAGCAATATTCCTAATAACCACCAATTGACTCCCCAGGAACCATTTAACCAACGCTGCCACGTCCAAAACATTCCCATAGGCATGAGAGCGACCAAACCCGCACCGCCTACCACAAAGGCCGAGGTGGTCGCAGGCATTCGCGACCACAGACCGCCCAATTCTGTAATATTTTGGTTGCTCGTGGTTTGAATAATCGAACCCGCACTCATAAATAAAAGCGCTTTTGCAACTCCATGAGTCAATAAAAGCAAAAAGGCAATATCGACGTGACCCAACCCTACCGCAATAAATACTAATCCTAAGTAAGCACTAGTCGAATGACATAGCGTTCGCTTAATATCGATTTGAGCAAGAGCAATTAACGAGGTTCCAATTGCCGTAATCGTCCCAATAACAATGAGAGTATCTGCGGCAACTGAAGAGAGGGTAAAGACGGGTTGCAGTTTAATCAGTACATACGCACCAGCCGAGACAACGATTGAATTTCGCATAATTCCGGCAGGGTTCGGCCCTTCCATCGCTTCGTCAAGCCACAGATTGAGCGGAAATTGAGCGCATTTTCCGGTCGGTCCTGCAATGAGAGATAATCCTAACAAAGCGGCGGTTAGTGGTGGCAAAGGGGAAGTAGCTGCCCAATTTTCTAGTTGGGAAAAGGATAGACCCGCCCCGTAGCTAGAAAGTGCAACCAATCCCATCAATAAGATAATGTCCCCAACTCGTTTGGTTAAAAAAGCATCTCTAGCTGCTGTAACCACTAGAGGTTGTGCGTACCAGAATCCTACGAGTAAATAGGTAGACAGAGTGAGCATTTCGAGAAGGGCATAACTGAGAAACAAGGAATCGCTTAAAGCAATTCCACCTAATGCTGCTTCAAAGAAGCCCATCAAACTAAAAAATCTGGCTAATGCCCAGTCTTTTTCCATATAGCCAAGCGCATAGATTTGCACCAAAAGACTGATACCAGCAACGATTTCTAATGCACCAACACTAACTGGCGACAGTTCTATCGATAAAGTTAAGTCTAAATCTGCAACTTGTAGCCAGTGAAAGACCAATTGCTCTGTTTGCCTCTGCCAAATCAGATAAAAGATTGTCGTCCCATGAACAAAGGCAACAACTGTCATTAATAAATTCAAATATGCTGCTGGTCGTGGGCCAGTGTTACGGATAATTCTCATCGTCCACGGCAGCGTTAAACAAGACCCTATTAAGCTATAAAAGGGAATCAGCCAACAAGAATAAATCAAAAAATCACTCATTACACTTTTTAAAAACTGCTTTTAAACCTCAAAAGAAAATAATAACTGTTGGAGTTGCTATCTCAAACTAGTTTCGATCGCGCTTAGGAAAACGACCGTGCCCAGCACTCGGCTTTTTATAATTAAGCCTAACTCAGCAGTAAAGTAATTAATCTTTTAATTCTTTTAAATTAGTAGGTAATCTTATAGAAACTGTAATTTTTTCTTATCGAAAAAAGATGTTCCAGTATTTCTACCTATCTACTTTAGGAAAACTATCTTAAGAACCCATGCGACTTTTCTCTCGTTCAATATTTACGAAAATCGCTTTTTTTCTAAGTTTGACCGAGACGATAGTCAAACCCTTGTATTGACTAAGTTTTACTAGTGTGTATGGGCGGTTCTAAAAAGTTAGTATAAAAAGATTATAAAACAGTCTTGACTCGACAAGGAATCCTAGACCTTTATTTTCTCAATAGAGTACAATCAATCTAGGTCATTAACTTTTATTAACTATAATATTAAAAAATATCATCGAGATTTATATTGTCAAAGGGAACAAGGTTTCCTATGCTTATTTTAAAGGCTGATAAGTTAGCCAATCCCGTCAAGTTTTTCGACCAGCTTGCTCGATGGGGTAGTCAGGAGATAAGGCATATTCAGTTGTCGGGGCAAATAGCGGCTCGGTCTGCCGCAGTCCTAGTAAAGAAAGGAGCCAGTTTTCCCATTTCCCCCTCAAGTTGGTAAAAAAGCAGGGTAGGAATTTATAGTTGCTTAACTTAAATTCAGTTTCATAAGTTCAATCAATTTTAGTCTGGCTTGAGAAGCGAGGAAATCAAAAATGCCAATTGCAGTAGGAATGGTAGAAACGTTGGGTTTTCCAGCCGTGGTAGAAGCAGCCGACGCAATGGTGAAAGCGGCTCGTGTAACTTTGGTAGGTTATGAGAAAATTGGGAGCGGTCGGGTGACGGTAATTGTGCGCGGAGACGTGTCCGAAGTACAAGCATCGGTATCTGCGGGAATTGAATCGGCTAATCGCGTTAATGGCGGTCAAGTTCTCTCTACCCATATCATTGCTCGTCCTCACGAAAACCTGGAGTACGTATTACCCATTCGCTATACAGAAGAAGTCGAGCAGTTCCGAACATATTAGGGATTAAAGACGCGATGCGATCGCGTCCATACATTAATTTGTTTGAGACGAATCAAAAAAGATAATTTTGGAGTAGAAATTCAATGTCAATTGCAGTAGGAATGGTAGAAACGTTGGGTTTCCCAGCCGTGGTAGAAGCAGCCGACGCAATGGTGAAAGCGGCTCGTGTAACTTTGGTAGGTTATGAGAAAATTGGGAGCGGTCGGGTGACGGTAATTGTGCGCGGAGACGTGTCTGAAGTACAAGCATCGGTATCTGCGGGCACTCAAAACGCCAAACGAGTTAAAGGCGGCGAAGTTTTGTCTACTCATATCATTGCTCGCCCTCACGAAAACCTAGAGTACGTTTTACCTATTCGCTATACAGAAGCAGTAGAACAATTTCGCGAGAGTGTTAATCCCCAACCGTTGAGAAGAGTATAAAGCAACTAAACTGAAAGAATGCAAATTGCTAAAGTTCGGGGCACTGTTGTTAGCACCCAGAAAACTCGTACTCTAACAGGAATGAAACTGTTGCTCTTGCAGTTTATTGATGCCGACGGACAATTTCTTGACAAATATGAAGTTGCCGGAGATACGGTAGGCGCGGGCATAGATGAATGGGTGCTGGTTTCTCGCGGTGGCGCGGCTCGTATTGAGAGTGGATGCGAAACTCGTCCGCTAGATGCAATGGTAGTAGGAATTATCGATACGATATCGGTCGAAAATCGCCTCATATACAGCAAAAAAGACGAATATAAAAAACCAGCGATTGGTACTAAATAACTGATAAATAACGATCGCGTGCTTGGGAATTGAAAAGAGTGATAACCGACATTAGGAGGAATAAATCAAATGGTAGTCCGCAGTAGCGCGGCTCCCCCGACTCCTTGGTCTAAAAATCTAGCTGAACCGCAAATAGATGAAAGTGCTTACGTACATTCATTTTCAAATTTGATCGGGGATGTCAAGGTAAACGCCAACGTGCTAATTGCTCCTGGAACGTCTATTCGCGCCGATGAAGGAGGATCGTTTTATATCGGCGAGGGCACTAATATTCAAGATGGAGTCGTAATTCACGGCTTAGAGAAAGGGCGCGTCGTAGGAGATAATAGCGAGGAGTATTCGGTCTGGATAGGCAAACAGGCTTGTATTACTCACATGGCTTTGATACACGGTCCCGTTTACATTGGAGATCGCACCTTTATTGGCTTTCGTTCGACAATATTCAACGCCAGGGTTGGTGAAGGCTGTATTGTTATGATGCACGCCTTGATTCAAGATGTAGAGATTCCACCAGGAAAATACATACCATCAGGAGCGACGATTGTCAACCAGCAACAGGCAGATAGACTGCCAGACGTGCAGGAGAGAGATCGCGCTTTTGTTCGCTATGTGGCAGAGGTGAACGAATCTTTACAAGGCGATCGCGGCACTCAAAAAGCCGCTTATAAGCCAATGAGATCCCGGCAAAAGCAATCGAAACAAGACACTAATGAAACTAACTATATAAATTCGGTGGAAAGTATGGGATTAAGTTCAGATATGAGAGCGCAAGTGCGTTCCTTACTCTCTCAAGGTTATGCGATCGGCGCAGAACATGCAGATAAACGTCGCTATAAGACTAGCTCTTGGCTTAGTTGCGGCTCGATTTCAGGGAAGCGCGAAGACCAAGTAATTAATGAGTTAGAAGCTTATGCGAGAGAGTACGAAGGCGAATACGTTCGCTTGCTTGGCATCGATCCAGGTGCTAAGCGTCGCGTCCTTGAAATGGTCATTCAACGTCCTGGAGATACTCCTGCACCTGCTAGTGGTGGAAAAACGTCTAGCTATAATGCGACAGGCGCTAGTGCGCCTAGTAACAGTAGCATTAGTGGAGATGTGGCTTCTCACGTGCGATCGCTACTCAACCAAGGCTGTAAAATCGGTATTGAATATGCCGATAAGCGTCGCTTCAAAACTAGCTCTTGGCTGACAGAATCTACTATCGAAGCCAGAAACGAATCGGAAGCGATGCGCGTTATCCAAGCAACCATCGCAGACCATGAAGGTGAATACGTCCGCTTAGTGGGAATTGACCCCAATGCGAAACGTCGCGTATTAGAATTAATCGTTCAAAGACCGGGAGAAACTTCAGTTAGCAACTCCAATGGTTCTTCGCTTAAGTATTCCAGCAACGGTACTAAAAAAGCCAGCTATTCTTCGACGAGTAGTGGCGGTCTGAGTTCTGAAGTCGTCGCTCAAGTGCGATCGATTTTGATGCAAGGCTATAAAATCGGCACCGAACACGCCGATAAACGTCGTTTTAAAACTAGTTCTTGGCAAACTTGCTCTCCCATTGAGAGCAGTCGCGAATCTGAAGTAATTGCTGCTTTAGAAGCTTGTTTAGCAGAACATCAAGGCGAATACGTCCGCTTGCTCGGTATTGATTCAAAAGTCAAGCGGCGCGTCATAGAAACCGTGATTCAACGTCCAGACGATAATTCTGGGAACGGTCGCAGCACCGCAACAGTTGCGAGTGCAAACGCGACTTCTAGCTATAGCTCGTCTAACGGTGCTAGCAACAAAGCTGGCTCCTATAGCTTGGATGCCGAGACGCTTTCACAAGTGCGATCGATTTTGATGCAAGGCTATAAAATCGGCACCGAACACGCCGACAAGCGTCGCTTTAAAACCAGTTCTTGGCAAAGTTGCGCTCCCATTGCCAGCAGCCGCGAATCTGAAGTAATTGCTTCCTTGGAAGCTTGTATGGCAGAACATCAAGGCGAATACGTCCGCTTAATTGGTATCGACCCAAAAGCCAAGCGGCGCGTTATGGAAACCGTGATTCAACGTCCCTAAATCAGTAACCAGTTATCAGTAAACAGCGATCGTTATTAGCTTTTGCTAATCGGCTACTGAATCGCTAATAACGCAAGTTGCTAGTTATAAAAATCGAGTATTTTTATCCCTGCCTACCCCCTTATTAAGGGGAGTTAAGGGGATAGAGAAAGCAAAAACTGACAACTAGCAACTTGGGTCAATCACTCAAACCCGACTGCTGATAACTGATAGCTGATAACTGATGTACAGACGCGATATATCGCGTCTCTACCAATAACTGAAATGTATTTACCGCCTGTGAAACCCGTTAGTTATTCAGATATATATGTGAGTGGGGATGTCACGATTGATGAGAGTGCGGTAATTGCTCCAGGTACTATTCTCAATGCGGCTCCTAATAGTCGGATTGTCATTCGAGCAGGTGTTTGTGTGGGGATGGGAACTGTTCTCAACGCTTCGGGAGGCGCGATCGAAATTGAAGAGGGTGCTGTCGTTGGAGCGGGTGTTTTAGCAATAGGTAACGTTCACATTGGAGATCGCGCTTGTATCGGGACTGCCACAACAATTGTTAATGCTTCTATTGAGAAAATGGCTGTAATTCCATCGGGTTCATTAATCGGAGATATTTCTCGTCAGGTGGCTATGGCTGTAGAGTCTCAGACAGATAATGCAAAACACTCTGTAGCAGATAACAACGGTTTTACTCCAAAACAAGAACCCCAAAACGAACAAGTCATTAAAGCTTCATCTATCGAACCTAAAAACGTCCAAAATGAGAACTCGTCAGTTGCCACCGAATCGCCTCCAGAAGAAACTCCTGTTGAAGTCGCTCCCCATCAAACCGAACCAGAATCTTCCGTACAAAACTCAAAGTCTCCAGTAGTCGGACAAGTGTATATCAATCAATTATTGGTTACGCTTTTTCCAGAACGAGACTCTTTCAATCGTTCTAAGACAAATACTGAGTAGCTAAATTAATCGCTATTTTTAGAAAAAATATACCAGCGATCGCAAAAATATTTTAAACAACCAATTGTGAGGAATCATAAACAGCATTTTAAGTCAATTATGTTTAAAAAAATTGTTAGTAAGTTAAAGCTATTATTTGACTAAAAAACATAATTAAAGCGCTTAGAAGTAAAAAAAGTTGTACGGGAGTAATTCAGCCTAATTAATGATATTTAATAGCGCTTTTATGATTGCTCTTGCTATAGCTTAAGAGTACTAATTTCCTTATTTTTTAAAGGTTTTAAAGGATTATTGCTAGGTTTTTATCATGTCAGTTAATGACGTTGTATTAAGTTTTTTAAAGATAAAAAACGATAATTAGATAAACTAATGTCAGGCTACAAAAATTGCAATCAAAATTTAAGAAAATTACAAAAAAAATTTTAGATTGTTTAAAATTTATGTTAAGATGAAAACTCGAAAAACAGATTAAGTCAAATTGACGGTTGGCTTCAAGAAAATCCTAGAAGCAGAGTTTACTAAAAAAATTTCTCTCAAGACCGTGGCAATTGTTTCTAACGCTGTTATGCCAAACAATCGCCCTCGGCACTTAAGCTTAAAAGTGAGAAATACAAATGACCTTATGGAGGAATAACTAAAATGGTACAAGCCAAATCAAAAGGATATCAGGCTGGTGTAAAAGACTACCGCCTGACCTATTACACCCCCGACTACACGCCCAAAGATACCGATCTGCTTGCTTGTTTCCGCATGACCCCCCAACCCGGCGTTCCTCCTGAAGAAGCAGGGGCGGCGGTAGCGGCAGAATCTTCGACTGGAACCTGGACGACTGTTTGGACGGACAACCTAACCGACCTCGATCGCTATAAAGGTCGTTGCTACGACATCGAACCCGCTCCCAACGAAGACAATCAATATTTTGCTTTTATCGCTTATCCTTAGATCTCTTTGAAGAAGGATCTGTCACCAACATTCTGACCTCTCTGGTCGGTAACGTGTTTGGATTTAAAGCACTGCGGGCACTGCGTTTAGAAGATATTCGCATTCCCGTTGCACTGCTGAAAACCTTCCAAGGACCTCCCCACGGTATCACCGTAGAGCGCGATAAATTGAACAAATACGGTCGTCCTCTGTTGGGTTGTACCATTAAGCCCAAACTGGGTCTATCGGCTAAAAACTACGGTCGCGCCGTTTACGAATGTCTGCGCGGCGGTCTAGATTTAACCAAAGACGACGAAAACATTAACTCTCAGCCCTTCATGCGCTGGCGCGATCGCTTCCTCTTCGTACAAGAGGCGATCGAAAAAGCTCAAGCTGAAACCAACGAAGTTAAAGGTCACTACCTTAACGTGACCGCTGGTACGTGCGAAGAAATGATGAAACGGGCAGAGTTTGCTAAAGAAATCAAAACCCCAATTATCATGCACGACTTCTTCACAGGTGGTTTTACCGCTAATACATCCTTAGCTAAGTACTGTCGCGATAACGGTTTACTGCTGCATATCCACCGCGCTATGCACGCAGTAGTCGATCGTCAAAAGAACCACGGTATTCACTTCCGCGTATTAGCTAAGTGCTTGCGGATGTCTGGTGGCGACCACCTGCACTCTGGAACCGTCGTTGGTAAGCTCGAAGGCGAACGCGGTATCACAATGGGCTTCGTCGATCTCATGCGCGAAGACTACATTGAAGAAGATCGTTCTCGCGGTATTTTCTTCACCCAAGACTGGGCATCCATGCCAGGTGTATTCCCCGTAGCTTCCGGCGGTATTCACGTATGGCACATGCCTGCGCTGGTAGAAATCTTCGGCGACGACTCCTGCTTGCAGTTTGGTGGCGGTACGCTCGGACACCCATGGGGTAATGCTCCTGGTGCAACTGCTAACCGCGTTGCGCTCGAAGCTTGCGTTCAAGCGCGTAACGAAGGTCGCAACCTCGCTCGCGAAGGTAACGATGTTATTCGCGAAGCGGCTCGTTGGTCTCCCGAACTTGCTGCTGCTTGCGAACTATGGAAAGAAATCAAGTTCGAGTTTGAGGCGATGGATACACTCTAAGGAACGAAGAGTTGTTAGTTTTGGGAATAATAACAAACTTTCCATAACTAACAACCAAGTTTCGATTGGGACAGGTAGGTATTAATGTACCCAAAAAAAATTGCTAAAGATACGGCACGAGTATTACAGAGTTACCTGACTTATCAAGCCGTTCGCATGATTATCGATCAACTCTCAGAAACCAATCCAACTCAAGCGATTTGGCTGTCCCAATATTCTTCTCAGAATAAAGTTCAGGATGGCGAAGCTTATCTAGAAGAATTAATGTCTGAAGATAAGGAATTGGTAATGCGAATCATGACCGTGCGAGAACACCTTGCAGAAACGATTCTCGATTTCTTACCAGAGATGGTACGTGCGGGGATCGGTCAGGCAAATACAGAACACCGTCGGCAATTGTTGGAACGCCTCACTCAGACCCAATCAACGGCAACAGCGCATCCAGAAGCTCAAGATCCAGAATTGAACGACTCATCAGATTCAAACTAAACTTAAGTAGAAGAAAAAACCCATGAAAACATTACCCAAAGAGAAGCGTTACGAAACCCTGTCCTATTTACCTCCCATGACCGACCAACAAATCGTCAAGCAGGTGCAATATTTATTGGATCAAGGTTTTATTCCAGGTGTTGAGTTTGAAGAAAGCCCAAATCCCGATACTCACTTCTGGACGATGTGGAAATTGCCTTTGTTCGGCGCAAACTCTGCACAAGAAGTTCTCAATGAAGTTCGCGAATGCCGTTCTGAGTATTCCAACTCTTATATCCGCGTGATTGGCTTTGACAATATCAAGCAGTGCCAAACCATGAGCTTTATCGTTCACAAGCCTAACAGCAACCGTTACTAAATCGATAAATTGTAAGGGATCGATCGAGATGGTGCTTATTGCATCATCTTTTTTTTATGTAGCTTTTAATGATTTCTGAAATAGGTTGATTTGTTAATTTGGCAATTATATTAAGAAATTAAATATTCTTTGGCTAGTTCTATGCCTGAAACAACCTGTTTATTTTTGAGTTGAATTTTTGTTTTCCAAATACCAGCCATAATAATTTTGTCTTTGGCTATTTTTACTAAATATTTTTTCTTTATATAGTTTTACTGGTTTGTTGTTGCCAAGGTGCGAACGTCTTTGCTGCTGTTCTTTGGGTCATCGCGATCGCTTGTTGGCGTGTTTTCGGAACTGACTCGATCTTGTGTTAATAGATGAATATAGCGATCGCCCCACTCGCGCATTAATAATAAAATTGGCTCCAAACTGTGTCCAAACTCGGTCAGTGAATATTCGACTTTCGGCGGAACTTGAGGGTATACAGTACGATTGACGACTCCATCGCGTTCTAATTCTCGCAATTGCAGGGTCAGCATTCGTTGGGTGCATCCTCGTACCAGTCGTTGCAGTTCGTTAAAGCGTTTCGTTCCGTCTAACAGATGAAATAGAATTACGCCTTTCCAGCGTCCGCCAATGACATCTAGCGTTGCTTCTACCGAGCAACCATAGCGAAAAGTATAATCTCTAGCTTTCATAAACAATTCCTAATAGGATACTTTTTGATACTACTTCACAAAAATGTGCGTACTTGTCAGATTATTGAGTAGTCCGCACAATAAAAGTATAAATTTTTCTTGCCGATTTAGTAACTACCAGCCCCAATCAGTGACCAGTTACTGGAAGACTTCACGGAACACTGTTAAAGAGGAGGCATAAACTCTAGTCTACTCATTTAAAAATTGTGATGGATGCTGGTTAAACTTAAGTTTTCAAGGATCGAAACATTGATGTTACGTCGCATTGACTTGCTATTTCATCGTGCAAATTAGGAGAATGTTATGAAAGCATACGAAATTCACAACGATAGACCCGGACTCGATTCAGTTATCCTTACCGAACATCCAGAACCAAAACCAGGTCAAGGGCAAGTTTTAGTTAAAATAAACGCTGCTTCGCTTAATTATCGCGATTTATTAGTCGCCAAAGGAGCTTATGGAACCAAATTACCTAAACCAATTGTTCCCCTATCCGATGGTGCGGGAGAAGTAGTAGCTATTGGGGAAGGCGTAACGCGAGTACAAGTTGGCGATCGCGTTGCGGGTATCTTTATGCAACAATATATTTGCGGCGAACTTACCTTAGAAAAGTCTAACTCGGCTCTCGGCGGCGCGATCGATGGCGTTTTAGCAGAATACGTTGTCTTTGACGAACAAGGCATAGTTAAAATCCCCGAACACCTTTCTTATGAAGAAGCTGCAACCTTACCTTGTGCGGCGGTGACGGCTTGGAATGCACTAGTTACCGAAGGACAACTCAAAGCAGGAGAGACGGTATTATTGCAAGGAACTGGCGGAGTTTCTATATTTGCTTTGCAGTTTGCCAAAATGATGGGTGCTAAGGTCATGATTACTAGTAGCAGCGATGAAAAATTGCAAAAAGCAACGCAACTGGGAGCCGATATTACCATTAATTATCGCACCTATCCCGATTGGGAAGAAAAAGTTTGGGAATTGAGCGATCGCATGGGAGTTGACCACGTTGTTGAGGTGGGAGGATCTCAAACGCTTTCTAAGTCGCTGCGAGCGGTGCGATATGGCGGTAAAGTAGCATTGATAGGCGTTTTAACGGGTTTTGCAGGCGATGTTAGCACAGTTTCAATTTTATTCAAACATATCCGCGTCCAAGGGATTTATGTTGGTTCTCGCGATATGTTCGAGCAAATGAATTGCGCGATCGCACAAAATAAATTAAAACCCATTATCGATCGCGTTTTTTCTTTTAACGAAGCTAAAGAGGCTCTATCTTATCTCGAAAGTGGCAAGCATTTTGGTAAGGTAGTGATTAAAAAACCTTAAGATAAGCTTTTAAGTCGATTAGCTTAAACCTCAGATTTAGCGACGATAGCAGACTTAAGCTGACGATTGCGCCACCAAGCTAACAGGGTACTTGCAATAAAAATACTCGAATAAGCGCCTGCAACAAAGCCAATAATTAACGCTAGCGCAAAATACTTAAGCGTTTCTCCCCCTACAAAAAAGATAGCGACTAGCGGCAGTAAAGTTGTTAAGGTAGTATTGATCGATCGCCCTAACGTTTGCATCACCGCATTATCGACAATTTCATTAATGGAAAGATCGGGCATTTTGACTAAATTTTCTCGAATGCGATCGTAGATAACAACGGTGTCGTTAACTGAGAAACCAATAATAGTCAATAACGAGACTAAAAACAAACTATCTATCTCAATTCCTGCCGCTATTCCCAAAATTGAGAAAATTCCAGAAGTAATTAATACATCATGCAATAAAGCAACGATCGCAAAAAAAGCATAATCAAATTGAAATCGAAAACTTAAATAGACGATAATGCCAAAAAACGAAAGAAGCAACGCTAGCATCCCAGCAACAAACAATTCTCGACCAATGGTAGGCCCGACCGTATCGATTTGAGTTTTTTGGGGGTTAAATTTGCCAAGACTTTCACTGAGGCTATTTTCTAGCTGGGTGCGTTGGTTGACATCTAAGGTTTTGCTGCGGATTGACAACCCATAGTTTTCGATAACTTGAATGCTGCTATCGCCTAAATCCTGTTGTGCAAGAATTTCTCGCACTTTAGCACTATCAATCGGGCGATCGCAATTTTGGGGAACAGAACAATCGAGTTCGAGTTGCAATCTAGTTCCGCCAATGAAATCTAAACCAGGACGTAAGGGTGCTTGAAATTGAGTATAAGAAACTATCATAGCGGCGAAACCCGCTAAAGTTATTAATAAAGAAACCGTCCACCAGATTCGTTGTTGTTTAATAACGCTAAATTTCATAATTATAGAGAATGGGGAATGGGAAATAGGAAATAGGGGAGGGTGTAGAGACGCGATATATCGCGTCTCTACAGTAACCAATCGAAATTCTCATCTTCTTTAACTTGCATCCTTCGCTTCTGTTATGTTCGCTGGTTCGCCTTTTAAAGGAGGGAGGAAAAGTTCTGGTTTTTGTCGAATCCCTGGCATTCCTAAAACAACTAACAAAAGTAAATTGCGACTGCAAGTTAGGGCAGTAAACATACTAATTAATACGCCAATTGCTAAAGTTAGGGCAAATCCTTTCACTAAACCCGAACCCAACCAAAACAAAGCCGCACAAGCAATCAAAGTAGTGACGTTACTGTCCAAGATACTAGAAAAAGCACGATAGAAACCCGCTTCTACAGAACGATAAAGCGTATTTCCAGCGCGTAGTTCTTCCCTAGTACGTTCAAATATGAGAACGTTAGCATCAACTGCCATACCGATGCTAAGAATAAAGCCAGCAATACCGGGTAAAGTTAGAGTAACGCCCACAAGCGCAAAACTAGCTAGGGATAGCAACGCATAGATTATTAAAGAGACATCGGCAATTAATCCAGGCAGTCGATAGTAAACCCCCATAAAAATTAATACCAGAATCAAACCAGCGATTCCAGCATAGATACTGCTGCGAATACTATCTTGTCCTAAACTTGCACCGACAGTGCGGTTTTCTACGACTGCTACCGGAAACGGAAGCGAACCGCCGCGTAACTGTACTGCGAGTTCGTTAGCTGTCTCGACGGTAAAATTACCCTCAATTACTGCATTCCCGCCAGTAATACCAGTAGCAGCAAACCTGACATCGACGACAGGGGCACTAATAAGATCGTTATCTAAGAAAATACCAATACTGCGACCCGTTCCTGCTAAATTTTTAGTCAGTTCGGCAAATTTTTCTCCTCCTGGACCATCAAAGCTAATGGTAACTTCCCAATTAGGTCCTTCAGTAGGTTTCGGATTAGCATTTTTGAGATTTTTACCCGTCAAACCAACCGATTCAAATAATTTTGCGATCGCATCGTTAGATTGTTTTATAGTTTGATTGAATTCTGCGATTTGCTGGGCATTTTGCGCGGGATTTTTTCTTAATTGCGATAATTCAAGCGATAATTGCCGTTTAATTGCATATTCTGCATTAAACGGAGCTTCCGTACCCGCTTTTTGTGCTCTAAATTCTAATTGTGCCGTTCCCCCCAAAATTCGTTCTGCTTGTTGAGAATCAGTCACGCCAGGAAGTTGTACGAGAATTTTATCGTTTCCAACAGTCTGAATAGTCGGTTCAGAAACCCCTAACGCATTAATTCGATTTTCAATAACCGTTTTGACGGCGGTTAAATCTTCTGGTTTAATCTCTTTAATTTCTTTGGTCGGTTGAACCTGAATCGTTAACTGTGCCCCACCTCGCAAGTCTAAACCAAGCTGAGGAGGCAAAGTAATTATAGTGGCGACTGCCCCGACTACCAGCGCCAAAATTAAGCCAATTGCCCAACGTTGTTTTTGCATTTTAGTTCGTGTAGGGGCGCATGGCGTGCGCCCTTTTCAGTTATCAGTTATCAGTGAGTTATTTGTCCTTTGTCCTTTGTCCTTTGTCAGATGTACCAATGACTCTTGACTCTTGACCAGTTATGGAAGTTAGGAGGAAATTAGTAAATATTCCCCCTTGTCTCCCATTCCCCTTTTCCCTAAAAATCCCCAATCCCAATAACTTACACCAACGCTGCCATCATATTCTTAACCGCTTCAACGATTTGCGGAGGTTGAACGATGGTCAATCTTTCCAACGTACCGTTGTAAGGCGTGGGAATATCTTGAGACGACAAGCGAATAACAGGCGCATCTAACTCATCAAATAATTGCTCGTTAATTAATGCAATTAATTCTGCTGCAATTCCCCCCGTCTTCATACATTCTTCGACGATAATAACGCGGTGAGTCTTGCGAATTGAATTACTAATCGTCTCCATATCGAAGGGTTTGAGCGTAATCAAATCGATAATTTCGGGGTCGTACCCTTCTTTTTCTAATTGTTTTAATGCCTGCAAGCAATGGTGACGCATCCGCGAGTAGGTCAAAATTGTCACATCTTTACCCGGACGCACAATTTCCGATTTGTTCAAGGGAACGATATATTCTTTGTCTGGTAAATTTTCTTTCAGGTTGTAAAGTAAGACGTGTTCAAAAAAGAGGACGGGATTATCGTCGCGAATTGCCGCTTTGAGGAGTCCTTTGGCATTGTAAGGAGTCGAACAGGCAACGATTTTTAAGCCAGGAACCGCATGAAAGTAAGCTTCAAGTCTTTGGGAATGTTCCGCCCCTAATTGTCTGCCTACGCCGCCAGGGCCGCGAATCACCATCGGAATTTTGAAGTTTCCGCCAGAAGTGTAGCGCAACATTCCCGCGTTGTTAGCAATTTGGTTGAAGGCAAGCAGCAAAAATCCCATGTTCATGCCTTCGATAATCGGTCGC
Source organism: Candidatus Altimarinota bacterium (assembly GCA_012031035.1). Classification (GTDB taxonomy): domain Bacteria; phylum Cyanobacteriota; class Cyanobacteriia; order Cyanobacteriales; family Microcystaceae; genus Hydrococcus. The sequence continues at coordinate 31,465 of JAAUUT010000063.1, forward strand.
AGTCCCGTCATTGCTGCGCCTACTGCCATGCCAGTAAAACTATTTTCCGCGATCGGCGTATCGAGAACTCTTAAATCGCCATATTTTTTATATAAATCTTTTGTTACTTTGTAGGAACCGCCGTAGTGTCCGACATCCTCCCCAAGGACAAAAACTGTTTCGTCGCGCGCCATTTCTTCATCAATGGCTTGACGCAGTGCATTAAATAATAAAACTTCTGCCATGCTTTACCCTATTCCAGCAAATGTAATCCTAACATTAGGAATATATTTTATCGCGCTAACTATTCGCTACTCCTTTTAGAGAAAATAGTTTTATTTATATCAAGGAATTCTACTTATGTCGGATGCTAAAAACGTTCTGGGCGGACAATTGGAAGTTTGCTGTACGTCGCCAATGACGGGTTTTTATCGCGATGGTACGTGTAATACTGGCGCTGGCGATATGGGAGCGCACGTAGTCTGCGCGCAAATGACAGAAGAATTTCTCGCTTATACAAAATCCAAGGGAAATGATTTATCGACACCAGTCCCTGCTTATCATTTTCCCGGACTTAAAGCAGGCGATCGCTGGTGTTTGTGTGCTAATCGCTGGCAAGAAGCTTTAGAGGCTGGAGTAGCTCCCCCTGTCATTTTATCGGGAACTCACGCCCTGGCGCTAGAGTATGTATCGCTAGATGACCTCAAAAAACACGCTCTCGATCGCGATTGAGATATTTCTTCACATATTGTTGCAATTGAGAGGTTAACCATTCGTAATACTGGGGATAAACGGGCAAACGCGGCTTTAATTCCCATCCAGCAGCTTCTAAAATTTCTCTAAGTTTTTGCAACTTAAGATGAGGATAATCGGGATTCACTTCATCTTTTGGCCCAATTCCGCCTACATCTGTTGCACCTGCTGCCAAACAATCCAACAGCGCGTTAGGATCGGGAATTAGATTGGGAGGAATTTGTATAGCGATCGCATCGGGAAGTATTTCTCTTGCTTTAACAATGAGATCCCTTAACTGATAAGCATCAAACGCTGGCGCGTCAAAACTTTGTTGCTGTCCCCGACTGTGCGGTTGTAAGATAACTTCTTGTATGTGACCCCATCTATGATGAATTTGCGCGATCGCTTCTAAGGTTTCAATGCGATCGCTTGGCGTTTCTCCAATCCCCAAGAGCAATCCCGTTGTAAAAGGAATTTTTAACTCTCCTGCCCATTCTAGCTGTTGCAATCTCAGTTCGGGGACTTTACTCGGCGCGTGACGGTGAACGGTTTCTAACAATTTAGGCGTTAGCTGCTCCAGCATTAACCCCATCGAAACATTAACTTTTTTAAGTTGTTGCATCTCTTGAAAACTGAGCGGCCCAGCATTCGTATGAGGAAGAAATCCTAATGAAAGTGCTAACTGACAAATCTCATAAATCTTCTCGAACCAAGCTTCTCTTCTCGACGAACGAGGATGCACTTCTCCACTGAGAATCAAAATCTCACAAACTCCCTGACCCTGGATAGTTTTAAGCTGCTGTCGAGCTTCTGCTAATCCTAACCAAGGACTTTGACCTGGAGCGGTACGAAAATTACAGTAACTACAGTTATTAAAGCATTCGTAGGTTGGGACTAGAGTGTAAGCAGGGCTATAGGTAACAATTCGAGATAAAGGCATAATAAGTAGAACTTATCAGATATATAAATTCATATTTCCTTCAGATAGTTTACAAAACTTAGGAATATGCTTAATATAAGAAGTGTCAATCATCTTGAACCTTGACAAACAAATAGGAATTATAAGCACATGACAACTACTCTACAGCAGCGCGAGAGCGCTAACGTGTGGGAGCAGTTTTGCCAGTGGATCACCAGCACCAACAACCGCATCTATATCGGTTGGTTCGGCGTAATCATGATCCCCACCTTGCTAACTGCAACCGTATGCTACA
>JAAUUT010000186.1 GCA_012031035.1 Candidatus Altimarinota bacterium
ATACTTTGTACTGTTCAGCAGGATTTGCTTGGGCGATCCTGCAACCCACGAACGTAAGCGCTGCGTGGTTTTCTTGAGGCATTGCGGTACAAAGCCAGATACTTTCTGTCAAGTCAACCACCATGGGGCTGCGATACTCGGTCTTTTTTAACACAGACTTCACCCCCTTTTCTGTTTTCTAAAAAACACTTTACTTATTTTATTATTTTTATGTTATTACAAAATGTTACGTTATGCGATCGCACTTCTGACAGATTGCAGCAACGGTATTAAGTAATACTTCAGATTTTTCATTTTCTAGTTAAGCTATGTGGCATCTGCATTCGAGTTGCCGGAAGCGAGGGTTAAAATAGACTTAGCAGCACTGGGGATCGAGGAATAGCACTATGCTAGTGATTCTTACAGACGAACAAATCATCTCTACGCAACAAGTTTGTTCGGGGTGTCTGCTGGCAAATAGCCACGGATTACCTCGTTGGAATCGCGGAAAACTGGGTTGCGGTCATGCTCTAGGTAGAACAGATAGCGATAGGGCTAATCTCTATGAGTGTCAAATGGGATTTGTGCTGGCAAATGTTGATGGGAAGTAAGAGAGACTGGGGACTGGTGACTGGTGACTGGGAAATTAGGAAATTCATGAATAAGAAACCAGTCAATGAAAAAATTCTCAATCCCCAATCCCTAATTCCTAATCCCTAATCGCCAATCCCTAATTGCATCACTCTATCTCTTCGATGCTGCCGATATAATGATAGAAATCATGACTCGATCGCAAGTCAGCTTCTAAATTTGCAGCACTAACGCAAGGAGAGCAAATAATGGTTTGGCGCGGTTCGCCTAAAGTTAAGGACAAATTATTCGCTTGTTTGACCTATCTAGTACCTATACTCGAAGTTTTTCCCTTTGGATTTTATTTGATTGGTCTTTTTCCACCGTTGGCTGTAGTTTTTGTTGGCTTCTTGCCTCTACTGCAAATTTATTATTTTAATATCGGCGGATTTCCCATTATTTCTTTAGCAATTTTCATCTGGTTGTATGCGGGGGTGGCACAAAATCCCAGATTGATTCATTTCCTTCGCTATAACGCCATGCAAGCCTTATTATTATCTATTTTTGCTGCACTTTGCAGTTTAGTCTTATCCCTGTTGGGAATGTCACAGCAAGCTCTTTTTGGGGGATTTTCAGGCAATTTTGCTGGCTCTAGCAATTTTCTACTCAATACGATAAATAGCGTCATTTTTCTATTTGTTGCAGGTTCCTCTATTTTTTCAGTCGTTCAGTGTATCAGGGGACTCTATGCAGAAATACCCGTCATTTCTGAAGCAGCTTATTCGCAGGTGCGTTAGTTTGTAGAAAGTTTAGCTATTTAGCCGCTACAAAATTTTCTAAGCAACCGATGTCCTCAATTTCAATGCGAATGCGATCGCCCACTTTCATCGGGCCAATTCCTGCTGGGGTTCCGGTGAGGATAACATCGCCTGGAAGTAAAGTCATCACTTGAGAAATATAGGAAACCAAAAACTCTGGAGAGAATACCATATCGCTAATTGAAGCAGATTGTTGCGGTTCGATCTCGTCATTCAAAAAAGTTTGCAATTGCGCTCCCGAACTTAACTCGCGAACAATCCAAGGCCCTAGCGGACAGAAGCTATCGAACCCTTTTGCCCTCGTCCACTGACCGTCTTTTTTTTGCAAGTCGCGAGCAGTCACATCGTTGGCGATCGTATAACCCCAAATTTTACTAGCAGCTTGTTCGCTCGTGCAATCCTTGGTGCGATCTCCAATTACTAAAGCCAATTCTCCTTCATAATCGACTCGCTGCGATTGCTTGGGGTAATAAATCGATTGACCGTTGGCAATAATAGTTGTTGGGGGTTTGAGAAACAAAAGTGGTTCTGCGGGAACTTCCGTTCCCATCTCGGCGGCGTGATTTCGATAATTTTTGCCTACCGCTACGATTTTAGAAGGAGCGCAAGGTGCAAGGAGTTCGTAACTATCGGGTTCTACGGTCAAATCGCTAGACTGTCCTCCTTTCCAGGGAGGTGCGTCAAGAATCTCAACGCTTCGGTTGAGATGAAGTACGCCGTAATAAGTTTGTCCTTGCTGTGTTTTAACTCGAACGTAGCGTTGTGCCATGATTTTGAAAATAAAAGTAGGCGTTCTAAAAGAAAGACTGGCGATTCGATACCAATAGATAGTACGATCGTAAAGCCTTGTTTCTTTATCTAATGCTAGATAGCAAACAGTCTCTGGTTTTGTCTAGCTATTGACAAAGAAGCCAACTTGTCCATAGGGAAATAAATCAAATGAGTCAGAGTTATGAAATAATTTACATCCTGCGCCCAGATTTGATGGAAGAGCAGGTACAACAGGAAGTTAATAAATATAGAGATTTTTTGCTTGACAATAAAGCAGAAGATCTTCAGATCAAAACCTGGGGTAAACGACGACTAGCATATCCGATCGCGAAACATCAAGATGGATATTACGTCCAAATTAACTATAAAGGAGATGGAACCCAGATAGCCCCTCTCGAAAGAGCGATGCGCTTGAGCGATGAGGTCATTCGCTATCTAACCATCAAACTTAAACCAGAAAACTCTTCTGCAAAAACCTCCGAATCGTCTGAACCCGTCGAGATCGAAGTGTAATAACACGCTTAGGAGCGAATATTTACTATTCGTTCCTACAAAAGTTAAGCTAGCTCTATGTTACAATCATTTTGTTCTGCTCTCTTACTCTTTTCAGTTATCAATCATTCAGGGATCGATATTTAAAAGTTCAGGAAACTGATAACTGATAGCTGGTCGCCGATAAGGTCTTCTCTACTCCCTCGCTCTTCACACACGAATACTCGAAAAACGGGAGTCGCTTTTTTTAGGCTTTTTATTCTAAGATAGCTGCGAATTTGCCTCGTTGTGTCGGCACACAACCAACTCTAACGCCGTGACATTCAAAAAAAACAGCGCTATGCTCGTCAATAATGTCAACTAAAACCTTTGTTTTATATAATTTGGCAATCCTAACCGTTGGGAGTCTTAGCTGCGAAGCAGTTGCCAGTCCCCAACCGTTAACCGTAAAGCTTTTAAGCGTTCCTAGATGGACAGACAATCAAAATAGTAGACCGTCTTCGACTCCTCGATGGTTCGAGCATAGCGAAAACGATAGCGGACAATTGCCACAATGGAGCGAACAAAAAACGAGAAACGTTAACGATCTCTCCCGATGGACAGAACGTTCCAGCAATTCTCCTTTGGAAGATACTAGGAGCGTTCGCGCCAGGACAACGTTACAATGGTCGCAAACAGCTTCGTCTTGGGGATCGTTCCCAACTACTCTTCAAAGCGATGTTGCATTTGAGATCTACCCGCAAGCTATCAACAGTCTAGCTACTCTTCAAAGCGATTCTGCGGTGGTTCGCAATCGAGAATCACCCGAACTACTCGCTAGCGAGAATAGAGAATCGAAAGAAACAGAATCTGCACCCAAAAATAACTCCATTGAATCGGAAGTAACCGAGGATAGCGCCTCAAGTTCTCTGACGCATTTTTCTTCGACTCAACCAACCGGAGAATATTTACGTCAAGGCGAAGTCAGCTTCAATATCTATAATCGCCTATATTTTCCGCCGAACTATATAGAAAATGCGGTATTTGACAGCGATACGGGAGCTTATCCCAACTTTGGATTTAGTTGGGGGATTACCGACGATCTCCAAATTGGTTTAGAATTTCAGCAAGTCGATAGCGGTTCTCCCGGTCGTCAAGGCGATTTTGAGTCTTTGCGCCGTCCGGGAGATGACGAGATTGCCTTGGAAATCAAACAAAAAATTTGGGAAAATGAAGCAGAAACTTTGAATCTGAGCGGCGTGTTAGCGCTTTCTTGGGGCAACCGAGATTTTCGCTTCAGACGAGTGGGACAAGCAACTATTGAAAGAAGAAACTCTAGCATTGTACCCGCTATCCAGTTGCCTTTTACGGCTGATGTAGGCGATCGCTGGCGCTTTACCCTCTCTCCTACCCTAGCATTTTTTAACGATAAAAGTGCGGTATTTTATCAGCAACTTCCTATCGATAATCCAGGTTCTTTTGGCACGACATTTGGATTTGCTGGAGCGATTTCTTTTCAGGTCAATCCTCGTTTAGTGCTGTGGGGCGATGCTTTCCTTCCTGTCGCTGGCAACAATAGCATCAGTCGAGAATCCGGTCGCCCCGATACCGCGATCGGATTTAATGCAGGTTTGCGTTATTTAGTCAACCCCCGTTTAGCAGTCGATATCTTTGCTTCTAATACCCAAGGAAACAAAGGGCCGCTAGCACTAACCGCAGATCGAGACTTGCTATCAATTGGGGCGGGGGTTATCTTTATGCCTGACTTCATCGGGGCTAACCGCCGTTCGGCTGGTGGCTTTGGCGACGAAGAAGACAGTCCTCCCACCATCGACGGATTGGGTTTTCTCGATGGGGGAACCCTCAACGGCGGACAGTTTCAAGTTCAATTACAAGCTGGTACGCCTGGAATTTCGACAGCATTACGCTATGGCTTTCTTAAAGATTTTGAGGGTGGCGTTTACTTCAACTATGCCTTTGGCAACGTAGATGAATCAGAACAGGGCATAAGTGGGAAAATTCGCTTTCTCAATCAATCAGAAGGCGCTCCTCTGACGGCGAGTTTAGCCGTCACTCTCAGCCAAACTAATCAGCCTTTTATCAATTTCTTTGAAAATAACCGCGATGAATTACGCGATCGCGGTTTAAAGAAAAGTGCCCCTTTTCTTTTAAATCAAGACAGTCTACAAACCGGACAGCTTAATATCGTTACCGTTTCTATTCCCTTAAATTATCAATTCGACAGCGGTTTATCCCTTTGGTTAACACCTACTTTGGGCTACGTGCAGCGTATGGGTGCGGAAATTGCAGGCTTTAATGCGGGGGGATCGGTGCCGATCGCCGATGATTTTAGTTTAATTGGCGAAATTGGTGCGAATTTGATCGGCGATGGCAATGCCTTCCTGGGCGATAGTCGCGCTAATGTCATTCCTTGGACGTTTGCCGTGCGCTGGGATCCATCTTCTTTTTTAGGATTCGATCGCGATTCGAGGGCGATCGCCCTTCTGTCGATGTTTTCCTCACCAATCGCATCGGGTTTTCTCCTTGGCAGCAAATGCGCGTCAGAGAGCAAGATAGATTGTCAATTGGGGTAGGATTATCGATTCCTTTTTAGCTGATTGTCAATTGAATAAATTTAACCGAACGATACAAGGAGTAGTTTTTTTATAGCTTTTTGTTCTAAGATAGCTGCTAATTTCTTTTGTAGCTGTCATTTAACGGAACCACAGACTGTAAGGCGGCGAAATTGAACCCAAATAGAGCTTGACTCAATAATGTCAACTAAAATATTTATTCTGTCGAATTTGGCCATTCTAACCGTTGGTGTAATGGGCTGGGAAACCCTTGCTAGCCCTGTTCCAGGGTGGGCTAATCCATTGACTGCTCAAGGTTGGTCAGACGAGCCAGATAGCGCGGATCAATTAACTCCTCAATGGTTGAATGGGACAGAAACCGACACTCAACAATCTCCGCAGTGGAGCCAACCAGCTTCACCAGGTGCAAATGAATCTCCTCAATGGTTCCAGCCCTCCGAGAGGCTTCGCGATCGCATCTCGAAGGATTTTCGATGGTCGAATGCGTCAGCCTTATCTTGGGGACGATTTCCCGCTACGCCTCAAGCTGATGATGTTTTTGAAATTTATCCGCTTGGACAAGGCTTATTGGCGAGTAATTCCAATCGAGAACCAAGCCAGTTAACCGATTCGTCTTCCACAACAGAAAATTCAACCGACACCGAACAGCCTAACCCAACAAAACCTACATTAGAAGAACAGCCTACCCCCTCTGAACCGTCAGAAACAACATCTGAAAGCCCGCTAACTCGCATCTCGCCTATGCAGCCTACAGCAGAGCATTTAGGTCAAGGTGAGGTAGTCTTTAATGTTCGCAATCGTCAATTCTTTTTGCCGAATTATGTAAGTGACGATTTATTAGATGCGGATACTGCCGCTTATCCCAATTTTGGTGCGAGTTGGGGGATTACTGATAATTTAGAAATTACGTTTGAATTTCAGAAGGTCGATAGCGCTTCTCCGTCGGTTCAGGGAGACTTTATTGTTACCCGCGATGCAGACCAAGAGTACACCTTAGAACTCAAACAACAATTCTGGCGCAATGACTCGGATACGCTGGCTTTAAGCGGGGTTTTATCGCTTTCCTATGGCGATCGCACCTTTGATTTTAGAGATAGAGAAGATGGCAGGCTCGTTGAAAAACGAGAAACTGACGGATTAGTCGTCGCTCTCCAGTTTCCCTTTACTGCCACGGTTGACGAGCGCTTGCGCTTTACCCTTTCCCCAACGGTCGCTTTTTTCCCTGAAGATAGCGCCCTCTTCTATGCCAACTTGCCGATCGAGAATCGAGGGTCTTTTGGTACGACATTTGGTTTTAGTTCGGCAATTTCCTATCGTTTAGGTTCGAGGATAATTCTCTGGGGCGATGCTTTTGTCCCCGTTACTGGCAACAACAGTATCAGTCGGGATTCTGGTAAACCCGCCCAAGCGATCGCTTACAATATTGGCTTGCGCTATTTGGTCAATCCTCGCCTCGGCATTGATGTTTTTGCCTCCAATAGTCAAGGTAGCCTTGGTTCTCTCGCTTTGACGGCAGATAGGGATCTAATGGGTTTTGGTGCGGTGCTGGTATTTATGCCCGATTTTTTCGGTGCTAACCGCCGCTATGCTGACAGTTTTGGCGAGTCGAGCGAGCGAGGCGACAGTAATATTACAACCGATGGTATCGGATTTTTGGATGGCGGTACTTTACCGAGCGGGAAGTTTTTATTCAACTTACAGGGAGGCAGTCAGGGCATTCTGACCTCACTGCGCTATGGTTTGCTCAGAGATTTGGAAGCAGGCGTTTTCCTCGATTATATTTTTGGCGATGTAGACGAGTCGGAACAGGGGATAAGCATGAAGGTTCGCTTGCTCGATCGAGCAGACGGAGCGCCCTTAACGGTGAGTTTGGCGGCAACCTACAGCTTGACTAACCAGCCATTTATTAACTTCTTTTCCAATAATCGCGATGAATTTGACGATCGCAATTTATCAAAAGAGGTTCCCTTCATTTTTCAAGGCGACGATGGCCCCCAAGGAAAGCTTAACTTGGTAACGCTTTCTTTGCCTTTACACTATCAGTTTGCTGGCGGTGCTGCTATCTGGTTTACGCCGACTTGGGGTTATGCACAGCGATTGGGGACAGAAATTGCTGGGTTTAATTTGGGCGGTTCGATTCCCTTATCGAGTCAGTTTAGCCTGATTGGGGAAGTCGGAGCCAATTTTGTCCGACCTGGAAATGCTTTTTTGGGCGACGAGAGGGCTAGGGTCATTCCTTGGACGGTGGGTCTTCGCTGGGATTTATCAGATTTGTTGGGACTCAATATAGAACAGGAAAGCGATCGCCCGAAATTAGAGTTATATTTGACTAATCGCGTCGGTTCTTCGACTTGGCATCAGTTTAGAGTGCGCGATCGAGATCGTCTTTCGGTGGGAGTTGGCGTGTCGATTCCGTTTTCTTTTTAAAGTTCTAAAATTTTTTTCTTAAGGTTTTCAAATTCTATCGGTTTATAGATATAGTCGTCTGCGCCATATTGCATGGCGGTTTTATAGTTATATTCGTCTCCATAGGCAGTAGTTATGAAAACTTTAACGTTTGGATAGCATTCTTTAATTATTTTGAGCAGTTCTAATCCACTCATTCCTAGCATATTAATATCTGCTAAAATTAAAAATAAATATTGAAAATTTTCTTCTTTTAAAGCTTCTAATGCTTCTTGCCCAGAAAAAGCAAAAGAGAAGTTAATTGCGCCTTGCCTGATTTCTTTTCTAAATTTTTGAGTAAATAAAAATTGAATATCTTTTTCATCATCGACAACCATCACTTTCATCTGATTTCAGCGTGGAGACTCACGGTACAGGCGCAAGCCTTACCGTGAGAGGAAACGCTGCCTCCAACTAAGTTTACAAAAAGTGTGGTAAAATGTGAGGCATGACTGAACGTGCCTACAAA
>JAAUUT010000010.1 GCA_012031035.1 Candidatus Altimarinota bacterium
AAAGCATTAACTCATTCACCAACGCCGAAAAATATTTATTAAGCTGTTCCACATCTAGATTTCCTATTGATGAGTGAAGAAAGACTTCTTAAAACTCTCTCCCCGTCCCCCAGTCTCCCCGTCTCAGAGTCCAATATGACAGCCTAAATGTTTAACAGCTTACTATTGGGGCAGGCGATCGCTTAACTCTAGCGTCAATATTTAGCTCATAGGATTTGTCAGTGCGGTTAAAAGCTATCTTTATCTTAGCTATGCCTCATGTAAGATGACGAACTCGATTGAAAAGCTAGACTAAAAATGTAGGCTTTAGGGAATCAAGTATGCTCGAACCAATCAGCGTAGAAAAAGATTCTATTGTTACGTCCCTCGGAACGATGGTTTACTATACGCCATCCTTACCGCCTTGGCGAGAGAAAGACGAACCCAAAAGTGACGATCTTCCTACTCTAATTTTTTTGCACGGTTTTGGTGGCGGTTCTTCTGCTTATGAATGGTCAAAAGTCTATCCCGCCTTCGCTAGCGATTACCGCGTTTTAGCACCCGATTTAATTGGTTGGGGACGTTCGGAACACCCTGATCGCAATTATCGACCTGAAGATTATATCGATACAATTATCGAGTTTATCGAAAAAACTTGCGATGCTCCCACACCTGTTATCGCTTCATCGCTGACAGCAGCATTTACTATTCGTTGTGCGATCGCGCGTCCCGATTTATTTAAATCTCTAATCCTAACCACTCCCGCAGGGTTATCGGATTTTGGAGAAGATTACACTCGCAGCATTTTTGCCCAAATTGTCAAAGTCCCAATTCTCGATAAATTTATCTACAGCAGTGGAGTCGCAACAGAAGGCGGGATTTCTAGTTTCTTACAAAATCGTCAATTTGCACGTCCAGAACGAATTTATCCAGAAATTATCGAGGCATATTTAAAATCCTCGCAACAACCCAATGCAGAATACGCGGCGCTTTCCTTTGTTAGAGGAGATCTGTGCTTCGATCTCTCAACCTACATGACTCAACTCAGAACCCCTACCGCTATGATTTGGGGACAAAAATCGCAATTTACTGCACCCGAAATAGGAAGGCGTTTAGCTGCTTTGAACCCCGAATTCGTTAAAGTATTTTTAGAAATAGAAGATGTCGGATTAACACCCCAGCTTGAATTACCTGGGGTTACGATTGGATTAATCCGAAAATTTTTGAAATTGCTCGATAATTGACTTAGTGTTTCGGAAATTTAAGGATTTTTCACGACCAGATTGCCCGTTCCCTTTTAAGAGCAAGCTTTAGGTTTTACTACTTAATTCTGAGATCGATAATAGTTGCGTTGAAATTGTAGTTGAAACCTTCTAATTCAATCGGTATGCCAATCTTAACTTTATTGTTGCCCAAGACAGGCCCATCCTTAGTGACTTGCGCTTTCCCCCCTAATGTAAGTAGCAAATCGCTGCTATAGCTATCAATTCTAGGATCGGGAATTGCTTTTGCCGAACCATCAGCTAAAGGAACGACAACTGTTCTGGGTAACTGTTTGACAGAAAGAATGTCAATCTGACCGTAGGGTTGATTGCGAATAATGATATTGGCTTTTTTAGATTCGTTAAACTCAGTGAGTAGAACTTGAGGATCGCGGATACTCAAACCTCGCACGATCGCATCGACTTCAATTTGTTTGGTTCCTATCTGACTATCGCCAGCAATTCCCCCGCCAATCGATCCAGGAAAGAAAAAGATACCGAGAATTACTAAAACGATCGTGCAAGCCGCGCCTAAATCTAAAATACTGATAATTCCAAATAAACGTCCTTTAGAATCTAAAAATTTCATCTTTTATAGTCCTCGGTTATGGGAATTGGCAAGCGGCGATTGGGGATCGGAAATTAACAAAAAACTTATGCCAGGGATGTTGAAATGTCGTTCCTATATTAGTTTCCATCAACCAATCGACGAATTCATGAGAGTTTCAACGCCTAATGTAAATTAGACGCAATTCATAATTTATCATTCATAATTCATAATTCACCATAGTCTTTTGTTAACCCAGTTTAATTAGTGGAGAAGTTAAGATAAGAGACGATCGCAATTTATTTTAAGTTATCAACCGAAATGGGAGCAAAAACCAAAGCGCTACAGGAAACCGATTTACAAAAGCTAGAGAAACAACGGCTCGACCTTCCAGAAGACGACAAAACCGAAGAGAAAGTTGCTAAGAAATCTTGGACGATCGAAGATAGCGAGAGTCTGTATCGCATCCCAGGATGGGGAGAACCCTATTTCTCGATTAATGCGGCGGGTCATGTAACGGTTTCTCCAAGGGGCGATCGCGGTGGTTCTTTAGATTTATACGAATTGGTAGAAGCTTTGCGTCAGCGAAATATCGGGCTTCCTCTACTGATTCGTTTTTCCGATATCTTAGAAGATAGAATCGAACGCCTTAATGCGTCTTTTGCTCGCGCGATCGCTCGTTACAACTATCCCAATTGTTATCGGGGCGTTTTCCCCATCAAGTGCAACCAACATCGTCACATCGTCGAATCTCTCGTCCGTTATGGTAAACCTTACCAATTTGGGTTAGAGGCAGGTTCAAAACCAGAACTGATGATTGCTCTAGCAACCTTAGAACCCAGTGCGAGCAAAGAAGAGTCATCAGGAACCTTACTGATTTGCAACGGCTACAAAGACAAGGAATACATCGAAACGGCGCTTTTAGCAAGGCGCTTGGGACATCAAACCCTCGTCGTTATCGAACAACTAGAAGAACTCTACATCGCACTAGAAATTAGCCAGCAATTGGGAATCGAACCCGTTTTAGGCGTGAGGGCAAAATTAAGTACCAAAGGCGTAGGACGTTGGGGCGGTTCTACAGGAGATCGCGCTAAATTCGGTCTGACGGTTCCAGAGATTTTAGAAGTTGTCAACCAGTTGCAAGCAGCAGGAATGCTTCATTGTCTGCAACTGTTGCACTTTCATATCGGTTCGCAAATCTCTTCGATTACCCACATCAAAGATGCGATTCGAGAAGCGGGTCAGATCTACGTACAACTGACCAAAGTAGGGGCAAATATGCGCTATCTCGATGTCGGCGGCGGTTTGGGCGTTGACTACGATGGCTCGAAAACCAATTTCTACGCCTCGAAAAACTACAATATGCAAAATTACGCCAACGATATTGTAGCAGCCGTTAAAGACGCTTGTACCCAAGGACAGGTGCCAGCGCCCATCTTAGTCAGCGAAAGCGGACGGGCGATCGCATCTCATCAATCAGTTTTGATTTTTGATGTGTTGGGAACGAGCGAGGTTCCCTGTCAATCGCAACAACCCATAGAAGAATCCGAGCATTTGATTTTGCGAAATCTTTGGGAAACTTATACGTCAATCGACGCAAAGAATTACCAAGAAACCTATCACGATGCCATTCAATTTAAGGAAGAAGCGATCGGCTTATTTAACTTTGGCTATTTAAGTTTAAAAGAAAGAGCCAGAGCAGAGCAATTATACTGGGCGTGTTGCAGCAAAATTCTCAATATCGCGCGTCAAGAAGATTACGTGCCAGACGATTTGGAAGACTTAGAAAAGATAATGGCTTCCATTTATTATGTCAACTTATCAGTTTTTCAATCTGCACCGGATTCGTGGGCGATCGATCAATTGTTTCCCATTATGCCGATTCACCGATTGAATGAAGAACCGAGTCAACGAGGAATTTTAGCCGATTTAACCTGCGATAGCGATGGCAAAATCGACCAATTTATCGATCTAAAAGATGTTAAATCCGTCCTAGAATTGCACCCTCTCAAACAACAAAATAAGCAACCACTATCTAACGAACCCTATTATCTAGGAATGTTTTTGGTTGGCGCTTATCAAGAAATTATGGGGAACTTACACAATCTGTTTGGCGATACCAATGTCGTCCATATTCAAATGACTCCAAAAGGCTATCAGATTGAGTATTTAGTCAAAGGAGATACCATCTCAGAAGTGTTAAGTTACGTTCAATATAAAGCAGAAGATTTACTCGAAAATCTTCGTCGCCAAACCGAACAAGCTTTACAAGAAAATCGCATTACGCTCAAAGAATCTCAACTTTTACTTAACGATTACGAACGTAGTTTGAGTCGCTATACTTACTTAGTTGGGGAATAATGGGTGACTGGGGTATTTTTTAGGGAAAAAGGGAAAATATTGATGACAGTTTTCCCTTTCCCCCAACGAAGTTAATTCCCATTTATTTGACGAGCAAAACGCGATCGCGAAATTTCACCAATGTTTTAAATAAACTTGGAATTGTGACTAATTCCTACTTGAGGACATTGGATAACGATCTCATAAGGATCGAGAAGCCCGACACTAACAATTCTGGCATCAACGGAGCGCACGAAAGGAATCTCGTCTAAATCCTCTTCAACAGCAGAGACGGATTGTTTGCGAGGAATCGTTGTTTCGACTTCTGCATAATCTGAAAAGCTTTCGCTGGGTGTCGTTTGTGCTACCGCTTTTTTTGACTGACGAGTATTGGATGTAGCAGGCGATTCGTCAGAGGAAGTTGCTTTTGAAGAGAAATCGCTCGCAATGGTTGCTCCTTCGATGCGATGAAGGCGAGACGCTACTAATTCAGCTTTTTTCTCTTTATGTCCTTTTTGTTCGACGGTTTTCATCGAAAGACGACCTTCAATAATAATGCGATCGCCCACAGAATAGTTAGCAAAAATTTCTTCGGCTAAATTCCCCCAGCCAACGACTAATAATGTCGATTTCTCTTCGGGTTTTGCCCCTTCAAACTCTACGATTGTATCGGTAACGGCACGAGCATCTTGGGTGTGACGAAGTTCTGGTTTGCGAACAATTGTCGCCATTAAAATACAACTATTCATCTCAATTTCAATTCCTTTTCCTTTATTATATTATAGGACACTTGTACTATCAAACAGTAGCGATTTCGCTCTGTTCTTGTTCGATAAACTCTTGAACGCGCCCTCGATAATCTTTGAGAGCGAGATCGATCCAATCGCGATCGTCGCTATTGGCATAAATATGAACCAAAGGTTCTCCTGCATCGGGTAAAATCAATACCCAATCATCATTCCGGGGATTAATAATTTTTACGCCATCGATCAATTCTAGGTTTTCAGTCGGATGCGTTTCTACCAAATAGCGCATTAGAGCGCCTTTGATCTTCCAGGGACAGCGAATCGTATAAGCCTTATGATAAACTCGCGGCAGTTCGGCGCGAATTTGGGCTAGCGATCGCTCTTGTATGGTCAGCATTTCAATTAACTTGGCGATCGTAAACATCGCATCAAACCCAGGATGAAGCTGAGGAAATATAAAACCCATTTCGCCGCTACCGCCTAGTACGACACTAGCATTTTCTTGAGCCGCTTCCATCAAAGCGGTCGGATTGGCTTTTGTACGAAGGACTTTGCCATCGTGACGACGAGCAATTTGTTCTACTGCACTAGAAGCATGAACCGGAACGACTATCGTACTTCTCGGATAAGCAGTGAGAATTGCATCGACCATCAAGGCGGTTAATTGTTCGCCGCGAATGTGCAATCCAGATTCATCAACTAAGATAAACTGTTCCCCATTGGCAGATACTTGAACGCCAAGGCTGGCTTTGAGTGCCTCTACCACTTGACCGAGTTGATGGATTAAAAATTCGCGTTCTTCGGCGGAAACGGGAGTCTGACGCAAACTCGTATTGAGAACTACCGCATCGCAGCCAAATTTCGAGAGCAATTCCGGCAAAATCGCCCCTGAAACGCTATAAACGTAGTCAATGACCACTTTTGACCCGCTATGACGAATTGCTTCTACATTAAGCTGGGTTTCAAACGTTTTTCGGTAAGTATCGAGGACTTGACCTTGTGAAGGATTCGATATGTTTCCGATATCTTGAATGGAAGCGCGTCGCAGGTCTTCTTTAAAATAGGCTCCTTCAATTTTCTTCTCTTTAGATTTAGAAATATTGATGCCCTGAGAATCGAAAAATTCAACTAAAATAGAGTCCGGGCGATCGGGATGAATTCTTGCATGAATTCCGCCTACTACTCCCAATTTCGGAGCCATAGTACGCGAAATGGGAATCGCAGTCGATTCTAAATTTTGAACGTGAATTCCGACAGACATCAAACCGGAAATCATCGCACGACTGACAATGCGCGAGACGTTGCGCTGATCGCGGGAAACCATAACAGTAGAACCGGGCTTTAAGGTCGAACCATAAGCCGCACCGAGTTTGACGGCGAATTCTGGCGTAATATCGATATTTGCCAGTCCAGATACGCCTCGCTGACCGAAAAGGTTGCGTTGTGCGGTACTGCCCCAGATGAGATTGATATTTAAAATTGCGCCTGATTCGATCCGCTTGCTAGGCCAGACTCTAACGCCGGTATTAATTTGAGCCTCTTCACCGATAGTAGACAGCGAACCGACTACCGCCCCTTCTAACACTTGGACGCGGCGATCGACTCTAGTTCCTCTAGCAATGACGCAAGCAGCCAAATGAGCATCTTCGCCAACCGTGGCTCCATTCCAGATAATCGGTCGCTTGAGGTCGGCTCCCGCCCCAATGGTAACATTATCTCCGATCGCGGTTCCTGCTTCGATATTTGCACTCGGCCCGATGCGGCAGTTACTACCAATGATGGCTGGCGCTTCAATTTTGGCATTGGGATCGATGTAAGTATTTTGTCCTATCCACAGTCCGGGGGATCTTTCCTCGTAAGCAAAGTCAAGTTTGACTTTTCGTTGTAGGGCATCGTACTGGGCTTCTCGATAGGTATCGAGATGTCCGACATCGCACCAGTATCCTTCGGCTACATAACCGTAAATGGGTTCGTCTTCAAGTAACAGTAAGGGAAAGAGATCTTTAGAAAAATCGCATTCTTCATTCGCTGGTAAATATTCGAGGACTTCTGGTTCGAGGATATACGTTCCGGTATTAACGGTATCAGAGAAAATTTCGCTAGTCGAAGGTTTTTCGAGAAAGCGGCGGATGCGTCCGTCTTTATCGGCAATCACGACCCCAAATTCAATCGGGTTGGGAACGCGAGTTAGGATTATCGTAGCTTTAGAACCTTTCTTTTTATGAAATGCGATCGCGGCTTGTAAATTGAAATCGGTGATGCTATCGCCACTAATCACTAAAAATGTATCGTTTAACAATTCAGCAATATTCTTAACGCAGCCAGCCGTACCGAGGGGTTGTTCGTCTTCAACCGAATAAGTCATCTCTACCCCAAACTCGCTCCCGTCTTGAAAATAGTCTCGCATAACATCGGGGAGATAGTGAAGTGTCGCAATAACTTCTGTAATCGAATGTCGTTTGAGTAAATTAATGATATGTTCCGCGATCGGTCGGTTTAAAATAGGCACCATCGGTTTTGGTAGATCGCAGGTTAACGGTCTTAATCTCGTTCCAGAACCCCCAGCCATTAGCACTGCACGCATAAATTCTCCTTACTCGTTCAACTATTGTCTTTTCTATTCCTGTGGAATCTGGTCTTTGTTTATATAAATTTTTGATATAGTCATTAAGGTCGGATTGCCTTGCATTTTATCATTCTCTAAAAGGCTGTTTGAAAAAGTATTACAGTGGCTTAAGAGAAATTATTCTCTTAGAATTGAAAGAAAACGGTAATAGGGGTTGTCGGTATGAAACTGATAGGCGTTCTTTTGGTTATTGCTTATATTTGGGGCGCTTGGAAATTTTGGAAAGGATTCGGGCGCACAAATTTTAATCGCAGCTTTCCAAATCGCGTTAGGTTGGCATTGCTGTGGCCCGTTTTACTAGTTCTGAATCCAGGCTATCGCAAGAATTTCCAAAAAGCACTCAAGGGGTAGGAAACGTCCTTCGGAGGACAAGGGGGACTTTTTCAGTGACCAGTGACCAAAGACAAGGGGGACAAGGGAGACAAGGCAGAAAATTTATGAATTTTTTCCCTCATATCCAGTCACCAATGCCTAATCCCCAATTCACAAATGAACCCAGAAAAAATTTGGCTGATCGGCGGAACGAGTGAAAGCGCTAAGATTGCTGAAGCACTTACAGCCGAACAAGTTCCTTGTATCGTTACTGTAACAACTCCCGCCGCCCGATCGCTCTACCTACCAAACCAGTATTTAACAATTGAGCCAGCATTAATCGAGACTTCCCAAATGGCGTTCTTTTGTCAAAGAAAACAAATTGCTGCGATTGTAGATGCTTCTCATCCTTACGCAACGGCGGTTTCACAAGGTGCGATTGCGCTTCACGCACGCTACGCGATCGCAACAGCTACTCACAAACAAATTCCTTATTTACGCTACGAACGTCCTTTAGTTAATTCTCATCCATTAGATGAAAATGCGATCGCCTTGGATAGTTTTGAGACGCTGCTTGAGGGCGATTATCTTTTAGGACAGAGGGTATTACTAACCGTTGGCTATAAAGCGTTACCATTATTTCAACCTTGGCAAAATCGAGCGACGCTATTTGCTCGCCTTCTTCCTGCGGTAAACTCATTAGAAGTGGCACTTCGTGCTGGATTTAGTAGAGATCGCATAATTGCCCTTCGCCCTCCTGTCAGCGCCGAGTTAGAAAAAGCACTTTGGCAGCAATGGCAAATTTCTCTAGTCGTTACTAAAGCGTCGGGAGAAGCGGGAGGAGAAGATATCAAACGAGCGATCGCGCTGGAGTTAGACATTCCTTTAATCGTCATTTCTCGACCGAAGATTGTCTATCCCCAGCAAACTAGCGACATCGGTGAAGTTCTCGCTTTCTGTCGCCAATCTTTATCCATCGATTAAGAAAATAACTATGTCCGAACCGATTACACCTGCTATTAGCGATCGCATTTGCAAGCACATGAATGAGGATCATGGCGATGCTTTAGTTCTCTATGCTAAAGCCTTCGGCAATTTCCCACAAGCTGAATCCGCACAATTAATTTCTATCGATCCTCAAGGCATGAATCTATCCGTCCAAATCGACGGCGAAACTTCTGGACTGCGCATCGAGTTCGATCGCGAACTCAAAGATGCTCAAGACGCACATTACAAGCTAATCGATATGGTTAAGCAAGCTAGACAAATGCAGCAAGCCTAATCAGTTATCAGCGACCAGTGGAAGAGACAAGGAGGACAAGGAGACGGGGATAATATTGAACTCGTGAACTCCTGAACTTTGTTTGCGCAGCCCGCCCTTAGACGTACTTTGAAATTCCGAATGGGCGACTGTTGACTTGCATTACTGTTGCCTGTTCCCCAGTTCTCATTCACTAAATTATCTCAAAGAAGTGTTTCCAATTCGTCCCACAAATTTATGAGCGATTCTGAAAACGATCGCGCCAGATAAACCTAAGTCTTGGGCTGCACTGAGTAGCAGGGCTGCTTTATCTATTACAGAGTCAAGCTTTTCGGGACAATTGGCAAAATCAAGACACAGTATGGTAGAACAGTCCCAAGGCTCTCGAAATATCTTACAATCTTGGGGAATAAAAGCCACTAAAGAACGAAATCGGTTCAGTGCTGCCTTTTCAAAATATTCACTAGTACAATCAAAGGAAGAATACTGATGGCTCATAAAATTCTTAAACTATTCGCGAGACGCGATCTCGTCTCATCTTTATTCACTCTATCTCACCTATAAAATTCCTATCTGTTCGTAATCTTTTTTTTGTTTTTAGCATTGGTTAACCGATTTACAAACAGGAGAAGTAATGCAGTTATCATCTCTATTCTATCTTTGTCTGTAAACTAATGTCAGGGGCTAGTCTGACTCTCCGATTAAGAGATACCAGCCATTCAATCTGCCGTTTATTTTTGCTGAAGTGATGACTTACACCACTCAACAGCTTATTCAAATTCTCGAACAAGAATTGCGGGCGACCTGGAAGGGCGATCGCATCCTGCTTTCGTCGGCAGATCGAATCGACAATCCAGTAATTGCTAAGGCGATCGATTTGCAAAAAGTCGGAAAAGTCTTCGCTTATCAAGATTTTCGCCGTCAAATTCACAAATATCAATACCAACATCGGGTTTCAGGAATTATCTGGCGAGAATGTACTTTTGCGGCTAAATCCATTCGCTATCCAGAACTCCACAATCAGCTAATTGCAGTTCCTGGGGATAAAGAAACACTGATGGCAGCTAAAAAGGAAGTTGTCGAGTTTTGGCGAGAAATGACTCAAGAAATGAATTTCTGGCTAGCAGCTAATCGCTATCGTCCAATTACGGCTGAATCGGTTGAAGAGTTTATCCAAGAAGCTGAATGGGCAGAAATTGATGCAGCGCAAACAGAACTTTTTCTCGGCTTGTGTTGGGGAAGTCCGCAAGAACATCAGTATCAATGGGCAAAACCTAATTCTGGCTGTCATCGCATTATTGGCACGATGACCGAACCGAGTTCGATTAAGGTTTAATTATTTCTTTATTTTTCACTTGACTAACTAATGCTTGTAGTCCCAAACGATAGCTGTCTGGGCCAAAACCACTAATTTGCCCGATCGCGATCGGTGCTATGTAAGAATGATGACGAAAAACTTCGCGTTGATAGATGTTGCTCAGATGTACTTCTACTGTCGGGATTTTGACACCCGATAAGGCATCTCGAATTGCTACGCTCGTATGAGTATATGCCCCTGCATTAATTAAAATTCCATCATGCTGTCCTAGTGCTGCTTGGATTGCGTCAACTAAGACTCCTTCATGATTTGACTGAAAGCAAGATACTTTAACTTCTAGCGCTTTTGCTTCCGCTTCTAGAAGACGATTAATATCATCTAAAGTTAGATTTCCATAAACTTGCGGCTCTCTAAGTCCCAATAAATTTAAATTAGGGCCATGGAGTACCAAAACACTCAAGGAAGATAAATTTTTCAAAGACACTGGGCCAATTATCGATGTCGGCGACGCTGAGGCTCGTTAACTGGAATAGGAATTAGCTCTGGTTCGGATTCGGGTTCGGGCCCAAGCAGAGTTTCAATGAGCTTACGCGCTAATTCTTTCAGCTTTTCCAACACTTTGTCCAAATAGTCCATCGCTCGGACGGCTCCTGTAGAATATTAAGGGCGGTTATTTTAGGTTTGTCAAATTTCGATCTGTTCGATCTATAAGATTTTTTTATTTTTCTATGTTAGTTTTTTCAGTTCTAAAATCTGACAAACTAAAGAGAAATACTTGTTGTAGTTATATTAAGATTAACACAGGTTTAGGGGATGGGTATAGATCGCTAGAATTATTTTCGATCCGAAGCAATCGCAATATCTAAACGCTTTACAAGCTCATTATTTTTGAATCAAAAGCTTGCGCCGCAAGAGATCTAGCGCATTATAGGCGCTAAGAGTGCGAATGGTTTCGCGATCGCGCCTTTCCCCCAGGCGATATTCAACGCTTTCTATCGTTCCATCGGGACAAGCAATTCCAATATAGACGAGTCCTACAGGTTTGGTTTCCGTTCCCCCGCTAGGGCCAGCAATTCCCGTAATACTCAATCCCCAACTCGTTTTGAGTTGTTTTTGCACGCCTGCTGCCATTTGTTGGGCGACGGGATGACTCACCGCACCAAATCGATCTAAGTCCTCTGGACTAACCCCTAAGATAGAAATTTTGATTCGATTTTCGTAGGAGATGATGCCTCCTATAAAGTAATCGGAACTGCCGGAAATGGTAGTAAAAATAGCACCGAGTCCACCTCCGGTACAGGATTCGGCAACGCTTACCGTTTCTTGTTTTTTTTGCAACAACTGACCGACGACTGAAGCTAGGGTGTCGTCATTTGAGCCAAAATAGTCTAATCCGGCGATATCCCGTATTTTTTGAGCAACGGGTTCGATGAGCGCGATCGCGTCTGCTTCTGAATTCGCCTTGGCAGAGACTCGCAACCTAACTTCTCCCATGCCAGCATAAGGCGCGACGGTAGGATTGGTTAAGTCGAACAGATCGTTAACTTTATCCGCTAAGGCAGATTCGCCAATGCCTCTAAACTTCATCATGCGACTGTAAATGATTTCCTTGCCCCAACCTTGACTTTTCAGGTAAGGAACGGCGGTTTCTTGCCACATCCGTTTCATTTCGCTGGGAACGCCTGGAAAAGTTAGAATAATTAATCCTTGACGCGGCTGCCAAATTATGCCTGGAGCAGTTCCGCTTGGATTGGGTAATACTTCTGCGCCTTGGGGAATTAAAGCTTGTTTGAGGTTGTTAGGTGTCATTTTACGCCCGATACTGGCGAATTTCTGAGTAATATCGGCAACGATTTCCGGTTTTTCGACGAGAGGGACGTTGAAGAAGGCTGCGATCGCATCTGTCGTTAAGTCATCGGGAGTTGGGCCTAATCCTCCCGTAAAAATGAGAATTGAGGCGCGTTTAGTAGCAATATCGATAACTTGCTGCAAGCGTTCCAGATTATCGCCGACGGTGCTTTGATAGTAGTGAGGAATGCCCAAACTAGCTAATTGCTGTGCTAAATACTGAGCATTGCTATTGAGGATATCTCCTAGAAGCAATTCCGTCCCGACACAAATGATTTCTGCACTCATAGTTCTATAGAATTTTGACATTCTGAGCTATTTTAATCGCGATCGCCGCTTTATGGTCTGTCCTCTATGGCGATCGCGCGTTGCCTTGATTTGACTAATATTGAAATTTAATTTATACATTTTCACAAATCTAAAAGTTTTTTATCGTTCCCAATAATAACTTTTTCAATTTTTTTTAACTTGCCAAATGTTACGTTTAAAAAGCATAAATTTTTTTTACTATCCAATCTTTTCTTAGATGTTCAAAAGAATTTTATTTTGTCATGATTAATCGCGATCGCCATCTGTTTTCTATTTCTATTCAACGTTTATTGTTTCTCGCTCTCAGCAGCTTGCTAATCGAGGGAGTCGAGCCAGTGTTTGCTCAAATTAAGGCAGACCAAACATTAGGGACAGAAAACTCGGTTGTCAACCAAGATGTCATTATAAAAGGAATTCAGAGCGATCGCATCGACGGCGGAGCGAAGCGAGGTGCTAACCTATTTCATAGCTTCAGTCAATTTATTATCCCAGAAGGACGCGGCGCTTATTTCAGCAATCCAGATGGAATTAGCACTATCTTTTCTCGCGTGACTGGCGGGAATGGTTCTCAAATTCTCGGAACCCTTGGGGTGTTGGGAGAGGCTAACCTCTTTTTAATCGATCCCAAAGGGATTATTTTTGGTGCTAATGCCAAATTAGACATCAGTGGCTCGTTTATTGCTAATACTGCTAATAGTATTGTATTTCCCAATGGGGAGAATTTTAGTGCTAGCAATCCCAATGCTGCGCCATTACTGGCAATAGATGTACCCGTACCAGTGGGGTTGGTATTTGAGAGCGATAATTCAGGAATAATTCTCAATGTAGCAGATTTAAAGAATCAACAAAATCTTGCTTTAGTGGCAGGAGGAATTCTTAGTGGCGGTCAACTAACAGCACCTGGGGGGAATATTACGCTAGCTACGGTTCCAGGGGCTATTAATTCAGTGGTTGGATTAGATGGGACGGGGAAATTTCTTGGGACGATTCCAGGAACAGGACAGCCGAATTTAGAAGGTCGAGATATTGTTTTAATCGGTGGTGCGATCGATGCTTCCTCGAATAGTATCGCAGGAAATGTCGTTCTCAACAGTGCAGGAGATACATTACTATCTAATGGAGCAACGGTTAATGTTCGAGGTGCTGGGGGAGGTTCTATAACCGTTAATGCTCAGAATTTGGGCATGAGTGGAGGCAGTCAACTATTAGCTGGTATAAGATCTGGGTTAGGTTCTCCACAAGCGCAAGCAAGAAATGTGACATTAAACGTTGCTGATGAGATTGCACTTAGTCAGACCAGTAGTATTGAAAACCGAGTTAACCAAAATGCTATTGGCAATGCTGGCAATATTGTTATTAATACAGGATCTCTATATTTATCAATGATGCTCAATTAATTACTTCAACACAAGCACAAGGCAATGCAGGAAAGATTCAAGTTAATGCTTCTGATACAGTGAATTTAAGCAGTCGAGCTAGTGTTGAAAGTTCGACTGCGGGGTTACAATCGGGTAATGCTGGAGATATTTTTATCAAAGCGCGATCGCTTTCTGTAACAGATGGCGCAACCCTAAATGCAAGTACTTTTGGACAAGGAAATGGAGGCAATATTACCCTTCGCATTGACGAAAACGTTACATTTGATAATGCCAATGCAGCCAGTCTTGTGTTCTTGGGGACAGGTACAGGAGGTAGTATTGATATCCAAACTCGCGATTTCTCTTTGTCTAATGGAGCAATCATCTCAACTATTACGCTAGGAGCCGGTACAGGAGGTAGTATTGATATCCAAGTTCGCTCTCTCTCTTTGTCTAATGGAGCAAGCATCTCAACTACTACGGCAGGAGCAGGTACAGGAGGAAATCTCAGCATTAATGCTGACCAATCGGTACAATTGACTGGAACTTCTGCAAATGGTCGGTTGACTAGTATAGTAACTGGAACTAATGGAAAAGAAGATGCGGGAGATTTAGAGATTAATACTGGTCAATTACTGGTAAGCGATCGCGCAGGTATCGCAACTACTACATTAGGTGAAGGAAAAGGCGGAAATATACGCATCAATGCCTCCGATTCAGTGCAAGTTATTGGGTCTTCTGCCACAAATACGTCATTTGGTATAGAAACTGGAACTACTGGAAAAGGAGATTCAGGGAATTTAGAGATTAATACTGGTCGATTACTGATACACGATCGCGCAGGTATCTCAACGACTACATTAGGCGAAGGAAAAGGCGGAAATATACGCATCAATGCCTCCGATTCAGTGCAAGTTATTGGGTCTTCTGCCAATGATACATTCACGGGTATAGTAACTGGAACTAATGGAAAAGGAGATGCAGGGGATTTAGAGATTAATACTGGTCAATTATTGGTAAGGGATCGCGCAGGTATCTTAACTACTACATTAGGCGAAGGAAAAGGAGGCAATTTAAATATCAACGCCGACCAATCAGTGCAAGTTATTGGGTCTTCTACCAATGATACATTCACGGGTATAGTAACTGGAACTAATGGAAAAGGAGATGCAGGAGATTTAGAAATAACTACTGGACATTTATTGGTGCGCGATGGGGCAAGAATTGCTACTGATACTAACGGCACGGGAAGCGGAGGAGATTTAACAGTCAACGCTTCCGAGTTAGTGCAATTGATTGGTTTTGCTGAAGGTCGTCCTAGTAGCTTGACGAGTATCACAACTGGAAAAGGAGATGCAGGAAATTTAGAGATTCATACTGGACGATTAGTGGTACGCGATCGCGCAATTATCTCAACTACTACAAACGGCGAAGGTCAAGGAGGAAATATACGCATCAATGCCTCCGATTCAGTGCAAGTTATTGGGAATTCTGCTAGTGGTACGCTTAGTAGTTTGCTAACTGGAACTACTGGAAAAGGAGATGCAGGGAATTTAGAGATTAATACTGGTCGATTAGTGCTACGCGATCGCGCAGTCATCTCAACTACTACAAACGGCGAAGGCAAAGGAGGAAATTTAAGCATTAATGCCTCCGATTCAGTTTCTCTCAATAGAGTAGGTTTAATTTTCAGTGGTGTAGGAGAAGACGGGGAAAACAATTCAGGTAATATCCATATTCGCGCTCGCTCTTTATCATTAACGAATGGTTCCTTTTTAGTTGCTTTTACTGAGGGGATAGGAGATGCTGGCAATATCGATATTAATGTTGACAAGAGTGTGCGAGTATCGGGTGTGATTACTCAAAGACTCACTGGAAATGATTTTGTCTTTCCCAGTGCCATTGCCAGTTCGGTATTAGCAGGAGGAGAAGGTCAAGGAGGAGATATTAGCATTAAAGCGGAATCGCTGTCGCTAAATAATGGTGGTTTGCTTTTTAGCAACACCATAGAGAGAGGTGATGCTGGCAATATCTCGCTCAAAGTTGATGATTTTGTAACATTAAATAACTTAAGCTTAATACAAAGCAATGTAGAACCAGGTGGTGAAGGAAGTGGAGGTAATGTCAATATTCAAGCGCGATCGCTCACCTTAAAAAATGGCAGTTCGATCCAAGCTGGTCTTCGCGCGGCAAATGATGAATCTCCTGGAGGCATAGGCCAAGGTGGAAACATTAACATTCATACTTCAGATTTTGTCGAGATTTCAGGTACTAACCCCAGACAAGTTACTTTTATTTCTCCGATTTTTCCTGAGAATGCCGTAGATCCATCTCAAATACAACCCCCCAATTTATCTAGTGGTTTATTTACCAGTACCCAAACAGGCGCTAGCGGGCCAGCAGGCAATATATTCGTTACTACTGGAGCGTTCCGTTTAGCTGATGGCGCAGTCGTCGAGGCTCCTACTGCTAATTCTGGTCGAGCAGGCGATATTACAATTGATGCTAACACTATCGATATTACGGGTGGCGCACAAATCATTAGTGCTACTCGCGGCAGTGGCGATGCAGGAGATATTATGCTTAAGGTTAAAGATAGCCTCACTATTTCTGGTAGCGATCCTAACTTCGAGAAACGATTGGCAGGAGTAGGCGGCGATCGCGATCGGATCACGAACTTAGGCCCAGAAAGCGGATTGTTTGCCAATACGGATGTAGGTTCGACAGGCGATGGCGGCAATATTTCGATTCAGAACTATCCAAAAACCGCAACCATCAATGATGGTGCAGTGGTTACGGTTAACAGTCAAGGACGTGGTGCAGGCGGTGAAATCCGACTCCAAGCAGGTTCCCTAACCCTCAATAATGGAACTCTCTCGGCACAAATCGACCAAACAGAGGAAAATGTAGGCAATATTTTTCTGAACGTGCAAAACTTGTTGTTATTGCGTAATGGATCTCAAATCTCGACGACGGTAGGAACGCCTGGTACTCGTAGTAATGGCGGCAATATTTTCATCAATGCAGGCGCTATTGTGGCAGTTCCCAACGAAAATAGCGATATTACAGCTAATGCTTTCGAGGGTATGGGTGGTCGTATCTCGATTAGTACCGACAATATATTTGGGATCGACTTTCGCGAAAGACTCACGCCTCTAAGCGATATTACTGCAAGTTCAGATGCTGGATTGACGGGAACTGTCGTAATTAATACTTCTGGGATTGACCCAACGCGAGGTTTAGAAAATCTCCCACAAGACAATATTAACGTGCAAGTTGCGCAAGGCTGTCAAGTTGGGACAATGGAGAAAGCAATATTTCTTTCTACAATCTCGGACGCGGAGGAGTCCCACCGAGTCCAGACGACTTACTCAACAGTCCTTTTACGGGAGAATGGCTGACGCTAGAGTCACAAGAAAGTAATAATGTTGAGAGAAATTCTTTTGAACGGAAACAGGAGCGCGATCGGTTTTCGCTACGAATATCTTGTGGTAAATAGTTTAATTGGGTGGGAAACATTTGCTCGCCTTACTAAACTGCTACATTTCTCTAATATAGGGGGACGTATACATCATTTTTTGTACTCATCTGTTACAGCAGTTGCAACGCTCCGCCAGGAAATTAATTTCCTGGCTCATATATAAAGTCCATTAAAATGGACTGAAACACTCATTTAGTCGTATGAAGACGACTTTAACTATGAGGCAGCAAGTTAAATCGCTGACGGTCTAAGCGATAGTGCAACCCAACTTATGTTTTGTTGGGTTATGTAAGGAGCGTCAGGGTAGCGCGAACGTACCTTAACTTAACCTACGCGATCGCTTTTTTAGATTGTCTTACACCTCATACATCCGCGCTTCAGCCGCTTCTGGATAATCTTCGCAATATTCTTCAAAAGCAGTTTTGTCAAGCTTTTTGGCTTGTTGATGGGCAGCTTCTGCTTGTAGTTCTTCTACGATATCCCACGCCGCAGCACAATCGCCAGAAGAGGCTCCTTTCTCGGTACAAATAGAACGTGCCTGCGCGATCGCTTTTTTAATTTCTTCTTGTAAGGTTAATGCTTTAGGTTGTTCGATAAAGCTGCTTTTTCTTAAGATATCCGTTACCGAAATTATACCCAACAGTTTATCTGAAATAACAGGTGCCCTGCGAATGCCCGTCTTAGCAAATAATCGCGCTACGTATTCTACTTGTAGCTCGGGATTGACAATAATACAAGGTTTGGTCATAATATCGCAGACGCGCACCTTTTTAGGATCTATCCCATAAGCATTAACATTATATACAATGTCAGTTTCCGTAACCATGCCATAGGCATCTTCATCGTGTCGGCGGTCTACAATCAAAGCACGCAAGTTTTTTTCTCTCATTAATTTCACGGCTTGGTCTACTGTTGCTGAACCACGAATAGTAATGACTTCTGTTGTCATTATTTCTGATGCTTTCATCTAAGTTTAACCTTTTAGGAGAACATATCAAGATCTTATTTTAAAGCTAAAGAATGAATCGATTTAACTTTTTTGGATAATTTTATTGAAAATGATTAATAATTTTTTCTGTTGTCTCTAATCTTCTTTTCGTTCTTGATTTATTACTAAAATGCGATCGCCTATCTTAATTAAAACTGAGGAATTGATGCAATTAATTTTTTGTATAATCTTCTTTTGGATTATTGATAATGTTTTCAGCCGTATCTAGTTCTTCTTTTCGTCCTTGATTCATTACTAAAATGCGATCGCTCATAAAGCGAACGACGCTTAGATCGTGAGAAATAAAAATATAAGTTAAATTAACATCTAAATCGCGATCGTTTTGTAATTCTTTTAATAGATTCAATACGCCAGCTTGCACTGAAACATCAAGTGCCGATACCGATTCATCGCAGATAATAAACTTTGGTTTAACGGCTAATGCCCTTGCAATACAAACTCTTTGGCGTTGTCCTCCCGATAATTCGTGGGGATAGCGATCGAACCATTCTGATTTTAAGCCAACTCGCTTTAATAAATACTCAACTTGTCCTTTTCGCACTCGTGGATTTTCTTCTATATTATGGATCGACATCGGTTCCATAATTGCTTTCCCAATCGTCATTCGAGGATTGAGAGAATTATAAGGATTTTGAAAGACAATTTGCATTTCTTTGCGCAACGATCGCAATTTTTCGCAACCTGATGGCAAATTAGTAATTTTATCTTTTTTAAACTGAATCTCTCCCATTGAAGCAGGAATTAAGCGCAAAATAGTTCGAGCCAATGTAGATTTTCCACAGCCAGATTCTCCTACTAAGCCTAATGTTTCTCCTTGTTTGACCTCGAAACTAATATTATTAACAGCCATGAAATACTTTTTGGTTTGACCAAACATTCCTTTTACAGGAAATTGAACTGATAAATCTTTGACAGTTAATAAAGGTTCATTTTTTTGTAATGCCAACCATTTCTGCTGTTGTTCTTCGGGGGGGATTAATTCGATCGCAGGGGGAATTTTTTCTGTAATTGACAATACTTTTCCCGTCTTAATATCTTCTTGTACTTCCATAAAATCGTCAACGACAAGTAGTTTTTCAGGTTGCGATTTTAAACGAGGACGACAAGCTAATAACCCTTTAGTGTAAGGATGTTCTGGATTGGATAAAATCTTATTTTTATTGCCTCGATCGACAATTTCGCCTCGATACATGACAACAACATGGTCGGCAATTTTATTGATGACTCCCAAGTCATGGGAGATAAAAATCATCGACATATTTCTGTCCGCACACAGCTTTTGTAATAATTCAAGAATCTCTTTTTGTACGGTAACGTCGAGGGCTGTTGTTGGTTCGTCAGCGATTAAAATAGTCGGATCGCAAGAAATTGCCATGGCGATCGTTACTCTTTGTAATTGACCGCCAGAAAGTTGATGGGGATAGCGTTTGAGAAGCGCCTCTTTTTCTTGTTTGATATAATTTTTATAAGAACCAAACTGCTCTTTTTCATCATTTTGATTCTTCTGGTAGCGATTTTCTAACGCTTCATCGCTAGGGAGAAGTTTGACTTCTTGCAAACGAGAGATCGCCTGATTTTTTGCTTCTTGGGAGGAAACTTTTTGATGCAGTCGAATGGCTTCAATAATTTGGAAACCAATGGTATAAACGGGGTTAAGCGCACTCATCGGTTCTTGAAAAATCATCGCAATTTCCCCACCTCGATAAAGTCGTCGCCGTTGTTCACCAATTCCTAATAAATTAACAAATTGCCGATCTTTTATCGTATTTTTATCTTTAGCAGGACAAAACTCAATTGCACCCGCGCTAATTTTTCCAGGACTGGGAACTAATCCCATAATTGCTAAAGAAGTGACCGATTTTCCCGAACCGGATTCGCCAACGATGCCTAAAATTTGTCCTCTTTGGAGTTCAAAACTAACATTATCGACAGCTAGAAATGAAGAGCGATCGCTTGTAAATTCAACGCATAAATCTTTAACGCGGAGAACAATGTCATTCATAGGCGATTTCCAATTCACTAGCTCGGCGAGCAATTACATAGATGAAGATTAAATGGATCTTAACCCATCTATCGTGAAGTAAACGCAAAATTAGTTACTGGTTAATTAAATAAACGATTCCCGATCGCAAATATGATTTATTTAGATTCAGCAATCGTCAGCGAGGCAGAAATCGCTATCAAACTAGGATGGATTAAAGGAATCACAACCAATCCTACGCTACTTGCCAAAAGCGAATTCTCTCCCGAAGACACGTTAAAACAACTTGCAGCGATTAGTCCTGGGGAATTATATTATCAACTCATGGCTTCCGATTTTGAGGGAATGCTAGCTGAAGGACGGCGGGCTTTTGAAATTATCGGCGAGAAAACCGTCCTAAAAGTTCCGGCTACTGCCGTTGGATTTCGAGTAGTCGCCTGTTTGTCGCCAGAAATTCCTTGTTCGGTAACGGCAATTTACAGCGCCGCACAAGCTGCTGTCGCAAAAGAAGCAGGCGCTAAATATGCGATCGCCTATGTCAATCGCGCGACAAGATTGTTAGGAGATGGATTAGCATTAGTGAGAAAAATGGCAGCAGTTTTGCAAGGAAGTCAGACAAAAATTCTGGCAGCGAGTTTAAAAACCCCCCAGGAGGCGGCGGATGCTTTGCAAGCAGGTGCAGATAATCTAACCTTAGCTTTCGATATCTTACAAACAATGGCAATCCACGAGCTATCGGAAGAGACAGTTAAAGAGTTTAAACGTAACGGGAAAGGAATTGGGTTTTAATTGAGAAAAATGGCGAGTAATTGACTCAGTTTCCAAATATCTCTTTGTTTTTGTTCAACTTTGATTTTAAAATCCCTTCGGCTTGCTCATAAGACATTTCCGAAGGAGGGCTATATTTAAAAGAATATTTTTTTCGTTCCATCAAGACTTCTAAAGCTTGACTAAAAGCTTCTTCGTCATTACGATTTTTTTTCAGAAAAGAGCGAAGTTCTGCATCGCTCATTTGCCTTAGTGCTTTATTCACGATTCAAAATCCCAAAATCCGTTTTCGTTAATGACAATTTCTAAACTGTCGTTTATTCCTGCAAGAATAGAAAGCGTTTTTATTCTTTTATCATAACGAAATACATTAATAGGTTGATAAAGATTAGAAAGTAACTGACACACAAAAATAGCAGTATCTTTTTGTTTTTCGGTAGGCAAAGCAAGGCACTCTTCAAAAATATGAAGCATCTGTTGATGGCGATAAGAGTAAAAAATCGTATTAGTCCCTAAGCATAAGCTAAACTCAACATGATGCGATCGCGATTTGACGTTCAAGTTCCTGTATCCTTTCGTCAAGCACAGTGTTAAACTCCTTTTATTGGATAAAATAGCTTCAAGTTATCTAGCTCACTAGCTAGGTAATTAGTTTAATTATCCATCCCCGATAGATCGATTAGAGAGTTATGGGAGCAAAAATATATGTCTGAATCTCTTGTCACAGAAAAACAATTGACCAAAGCTGAAATTTCCCCCGTCAATCTCAATACAGAATCCACAGGAACTCTCGCCACAAGAGAGTATTTAGATAAATCGCTGGTTGTTGGCAAGCAATTGTCGGATACGATCGCGCTAATTCCGCAATATTGGTCAGACTTTTGGCAAGCATACCAGCGTCCTGTCACCTTACTGGGTTGGCTTATTGCAGGGATAATCGCGCTGAAAGTAGCTTTAGCGGTATTGGGTGCGGTTAACGATTTTCCATTACTTGCACCAATCTTTGAACTAGTCGGCTTAGGTTATGGCGGTTGGTTTATTTATCGTTACATTATCGGTTTTGCCAGCCGTCAAGAACTATCGACCAGAATCAACAATGTGAAAACCTTTCTTTTTGGTCAATAGAGTTAGGTCGCTGGTTTGAAAGAACCTTTTCTATGGAAACTCCCTCCCAACAAACAGAAGTTCTCTCTTCCACCAAACGTGCCCTGATTGCACTCAAGCAGATGCAAGCTAAGCTAGAAGCGTTGGAGAGTACAAAAAACGAACCGATCGCGATCGTTGGGATGGGATGTCGATTTCCAGGCGGCGCTGACAGTCCAGAGGCTTTCTGGAACTTGTTGCGCGATGGAGTTGATGCGATCGCGGAGGTTCCCCAAGATCGCTGGAATGTCGATGCTTATTGCGATTCAAATCCCGATACGCCAGGGAAAATTTGCAATCGTTACGGCGGGTTCGTTTCTCATCTCCAGGAGTTGGACGCGCAATTTTTCCGCATTTCGCCGCGAGAAGCTTTAAGTCTCGATCCCCAACAACGCTTGCTACTCGAAGTCGGTTGGGAAGCGCTAGAAAATGCTGCGATCGCGCCCGAACGACTCATCGGCACTCAAACGGGCGTATTTATCGGAATTTGCAGTACCGATTATTGGCATCGCTTGCTGGAGAGAAACCCCAATGAAATCGATGCGTATCTAACGACAGGAAACACCCATAGCCTTGCATCGGGTCGCTTATCATATATTTTAGGCTTAACTGGCCCTAGTTTATCCGTCGATACGGCTTGTTCTTCTTCTCTAGTATCAGTGCATTTAGCCTGTAAAAGTTTGCGCGATCGCGAGTGCAATCTTGCCTTAGCAGGAGGAGTTAATTGTATTCTTTCCCCCCAAGTCAGTATCAATTTCTCAAAAGCGAAAATGCTTTCCCCAGACGGTCGTTGCAAAAGCTTTGATGCAGAGGCTAATGGTTTTGTTCGCGCTGAAGGATGCGGAATCGTCGTTCTTAAACGCTTGAGCGATGCTATTGCATCGGGAGATAATATTCTAGCGTCGATCTGCGGCTCGGCAGTCAACCAAGACGGTCGCACGAGTGGATTGACCGTTCCTAACGGCCCTTCTCAGCAAGCAGTTATTACGCAAGCATTAAATAACAGCCGCATCGAAGCGAGTCAGGTTAGTTATGTGGAAACCCACGGGACGGGAACATCACTAGGAGATCCCATTGAAATCGGTGCTTTGGGGGAAATTTTTGGCAAAGAACGTCGGATCGATCCGCTATTCGTTGGTTCGGTGAAGACGAATATCGGTCATTTAGAAGCTGCGGCGGGGATTGCCAGTTTAATTAAAGTTGTTCTTGCCCTGCAACACGAAGAAATTCCCCCTAATTTACATTTTCAGACCCCTAACCCCAATATTAATTGGGAAGAACTACCGATAAAGGTTCCCACTCAAAATATTCCTTGGTTGGAAGGCGATCGACCTCGATACGCTGGAGTTAGTGCGTTTGGGTTTAGCGGTACTAACGCTCATGTAGTTTTGGGAGAACCTCACGCAGAGACGCAGAGGCGCACCCCTCGCTCCCCCCTTACATCCCCCCTTGCCAAGGGGGCCGAAGGCGGGAGGGGTTGTCATCTTCTTGCGTTGTCTGCTAAGAGTGAGAAGGCTTTGAGGGAGTTAGCAGGGCGATATAAGAGGTTTTTAGAAGTGCATCCAGAAATATCATTAGCCGATCTCTGTTTTACAGCGAATACGGGGCGATCGCATTTCGATTGTCGTTTGGGAATTATTGCTAGCTCGATCCCGGAACTTCACGAGAAATTAATCGCTTTTCTCAATGGACAAGAAACCCCAGGACTGTTGCAAGGACGAGTGCAAAAAACTGCTTTCGATACTAAACGTAGCGTTTCTCAATTACTTAGTTCGTTCCCAGAAACAGAAGATTGGCAGCAAGTTTTATTTAAGTTGCTAGATTTATATGCGATCGGAGTTCCGATCGATTGGATGGCGTTTTATAAAGATTATCCTGGTCGTAAAGTAGCTTTGCCTACCTATCCGTTTCAGCGACAACGTTACTGGATCGAAACAATAAGATAAAATAGGCAAAATTAATTTTTATATTGGTATAGTTGTGTCTATAATTCCTCACTTCTCAAAATCCGCTCGCCTATTAAACGTTGGAATTAGCGCAATTGCCCTTGCTGCAAGCTTAACCTTAACGCCTGCCGCTTCTATAGCAACCTCTAATCCTATCGCTCAACTTCCCGCTCAAGAACAAGCCACTTTGCGATCGGGAGATGCCTATCTAACAGGGCAGAACGGACAGTATACCTGCCGGATTTTAGTTACAGCACCAGTCGCCACAGCTTGGAAAGTCCTCACCGACTACAACAACTTTAAGAACTTTTTACCCAATGTTACCGCCAGCCAAGTTGTAGAAAGTAAAGGCAATCGAAAAGTTTTCGAGCAAGTTTATACGATCCAAGCCTTGATTTTTAGTCAAGATTCTCGCGTGCGCATCGCTGCAACAGAAAGCTATCCCAAGAAAATTGATTTTCAGATGGTTGATGGAGATTTAGACTCTCTTAAAGGGGTTTGGCGAATCGAACCCGTTTCTGCCAACCAAGTTTTGATTACTCATCAAGTCACTGTTACCCCTAAGACGAAGAAAAATCGAGCCTTATTTTATGGGATTTACGAAGATACGCTAGAAAATACCCTCAGAGCAGTTAAACAGCAAGCTGAGAAACTAGCCTCTTAAAACAGTGACTAACTTTAACGGAGCGCTAAATTTAGTTTATCCTGGAAGAAGTTTTAGTTTACTTAACTTTACAAATTTGGTTGGCGATAAAACCTATGCAATGCGTCATTCACCGTCGAGCGCAGTTTAGTGCGAGTCATCGTTATTGGCTACCAGAACTCGATGAGGCAGAAAATCGGGAGAAATTCGGGGCGTGTAGTCGCTTTCCCGGACACGGACATAACTATGTCTTGTATGTATCTCTCATTGGAGACGTGGATAAGTATGGCATGGTGCAAAACTTATCTAATGTCAAACGAGTCATCAAGCAAGAAGTCACTAGCCAGCTAGATTATGGCTACCTCAACGACGTTTGGCAAGAATTTCAACAAACCTTACCAACAACAGAAAATATAGCCAGAGTTATTTGGCATCGGTTAGTCCCCCATCTACCGTTGGTTAACATTCAGCTATTTGAACATCCCGATTTATGGGCAGATTACAAGGGAAATAATATGGAAGCAACTCTAACTATCAAAACTCATTTTAGCGCCGCGCATCAGTTGGCATTACCGGAATTGAGCCAAGATCGAAACAACGAAATCTATGGGAAATGCGCTCGCCCCAACGGTCACGGGCATAATTATCATTTAGAGATCTCGGTAGCGGGAGAAATTGACCCGCGTACTGGGATGTTAGTCGATTTAGTTGCGCTTCAAAAAGCGATCGATGATTACGTGGTAGAACCTTTCGATCATACTTTTCTCAATAAAGATATTCCTTATTTTGCCAAGGTAGTGCCGACGGCTGAAAATATTGCTTTGTATATCGCTCAACTTCTGCAACAGCCTATCCGGGAACTCGGTGCTGAACTTGATAAGGTTAAATTGATTGAAAGTCCTAATAATTCTTGCGAGATTTATTGCCGTCACTCAAGTAATACGATCGCCCAAGACGCTTCAGCAAAGTCAATCCCTAACTCGACAATTCAAGAACCCATTTTAGCAGTGAAGTAAAAAGATTTTGGGGCAAACTTAACGTTAACTTGCAATTGCAGTTAAACGCTAATTTTGCCCCTTTTTCTATAATGATGTTCGCGATCGCAAAATACGATTAAAGAAAGTATCAAACGAGAATTAACAATAATGGGTACGCTATTTGCTGGCGCTAAAACCCTTTATACTCTGCTTATATTCCAATTCGCTGATGATAATTCTCGTAGCGTTACATCAAGTGTAAGTAAGCGGCTTCAGCTTCTATTTGACGAACGAGTTTGTCATTTCCCTGCGCTCTAGCAACTTCCAAGCGATGTTGCAGATTTCGACGCAGGGACTCTCTATGAGCGCGAGCGGCTTCTGTTATCATTTGTTGACGATTTTTGTTTAGGATGGACATTTTTCTAACGCAAATTAATATAAGCTACAACTTCAACATAACATTTTGTTTGAATCTTGTATGTCTTGTTACTGAAAATTCACAGAAATTCCTGTATCCCTCCTGCCCATAAGTGATGTGGAAACAACAATGACAGGATTAGCAAGCATCAAGTAATACAATGATTGTAAGCCCGAAAAGCCAAAACTCTTTGAACGTTGGACTGTGCGATCATGGCTCACGACCGAATAATTGCTTTACTTAGCGACTTTGGCTTGCAGGATATCTATGTCGGTGTCATCAAAGGCGCGATCGCCAAAATTGCCCCTCAGCTAAAAGTAATCGATCTAACGCATCAAATTCCGCCTCAAAATATTGTTGCCGGACGGTTTTGTTTGATGGAGGCTTTTCCTTATTTTCCTGCGGAAACGGTTTTTGTTGCCGTTGTCGATCCTGGCGTAGGAACTCAACGGCGGGGGATAGCCGTACAGTTTGGGAGAGGATATCTCGTTGGCCCCGATAACGGCTTATTTAGCGGCGTTCTCAGCTTATCGCCCCCGCTAGCTGCGGTAGAATTAACGAATCCCTATTATTGGCTTTCTTTCGATCCAAGTTTTACCTTTCACGGACGAGATATTTTTGCTCCTGTGGGCGCTCATCTTGCCAGTGGTCTATCGCTCGAAAGATTAGGCACTCCCATCGATCCGGCAAGTTTGGTAGAATTGCCGCTAGCATTTTTTTAAAATGACCGAAACAAGTATTATCGGAGCTATTCAACATATTGATGTTTTTGGAAATTTAATTACCAATATTCCAGCAACAGCAGTAGAAGATAAACGATGGTCGGTTGCGATCGCGAATTCTATCGTTCCGAGCGGTCGAACTTACAGCGATGCTAACACGGGAGAAACCATTGCCTTGCTCGGCAGTCATGGATGGGTAGAAATTGCTGTCAATGGCGGAAATGCTAAAGCTCAGTTACAAGTAGAGTGGGGAGATTTGGTAGAAATTGTCTACCAGCCCATTATTTAAAATCGAAAGACAACCTTTAATTCTTACTCGCTCACAGCCCTGAAACATCAGTTGCATGAGCAGTTCGCATTCCTTCCAGCTTCCCGACAATTCTAGGCTTGAGCTTTTCTAGCTCTTGTTTTAAGATATTTTTAGCAATTTGTGGTTTTCCAGCTTGAAGAACTTGACTAGTGTCAGCCCATTCTTGAAGCATTTTGCATTGATTGGGCGCAATCGTCGATCTCATCACTTGTTGGCATCGCTGAGGGTTTTCGATCGCAAAGAATAAAAGCCAGTAATTGCCCGTGTCGGCTAAAAGT
Organism: Candidatus Altimarinota bacterium; assembly: GCA_012031035.1. Taxonomy (GTDB): domain Bacteria; phylum Cyanobacteriota; class Cyanobacteriia; order Cyanobacteriales; family Microcystaceae; genus Hydrococcus. The sequence continues at coordinate 27,583 of JAAUUT010000010.1, forward strand.
CTCGCTAACTTTTGACCGGCAGGAGTTTTCAGGTCTAAATAACAAGGCAACCAGCGCGGCCCGTGCTGGCGATTATAGAGAACCGTAATCCAAAGAATGGTTGGATGCGGGTTGGGCATAAACAGAAATTGATTGTATCGGATGCTACTCAAACGATTTTGAATATCTTGGCGATCGAGCATTACCCACAAACTTGTAAAAGTCCCTTCTGATGCTTTAATTAAATTAGGAAAAACAATTTTCTGTTGGGGTTTATCGTCTGGCCAAGACTTTTGCAAGCAGAGATCTTTTGTAGAACTCACAGAACTGCGACTAGTCGTTTTCCCCCTTCCCAATATCGGTGGCACTTCGCTAATAACAGGCGGACTATTTTGGCGAATGGGTTCTACCTTATCTAAGGCTTGTATCAGTTCGCTAACACTTTGAAAGCGGTTGGACGGCAATTTTTCGAGGCACTTCATAATCAGTGCTTCTAAAGTAGACGGAATGGTGAAGTTGGGACTGATGGGTTGCGGTTTAGCATAGTGATGGGCTTCATACCATCCCCCAAATGAAGAGTTTTCTGGAAAAATGGGCATCTCGCCCGTTAGCATCTCATACATCATAATTCCCAGACTGTAAATGTCAGAGCGATTATCGAGTTCTTTGCCCTCCATTTGTTCTGGGGAACAGTAAGCGAGGGTTCCCATAAACGACTGCGTTTGCGATTCGTTAGATTGAATCAGCTTAGCAATCCCAAAATCAAGAATCTTGACCAATTCGCCTAAAGCAGAATCTTGAGAGACTAAAATATTGCTTGGTTTGATATCGCGGTGAACGATCGGACAAACTTCGCCTTGATAAATAATTCCTTTATGAGCGCATTCTAAACCAAAACAAATTTGGCGAGTGATTTTTAAAAATCGCGACAGAGGAAGAGGCTGATATTTGATGATTTCGCTGAGACTGTCTCCTTGAAGAAATTCCATGACGTAGAAAGGAATGTCTCTTTCATCTACGCCGTAATCTCTGACTCGAATAATATTAATTCCTTTTTCGCCTAACTGAGCAGAGATTTGGGCTTCTCGCTCGAAACGCTCGCGCATTTTACTGTTGAGTAAGGCTTGGGAGAGAAATTTAACAGCTACGGTTACTCCTCCAAGGACTTTATCTTCAGCACGATATACGTGACCCATAGCACCGCTACCAACTAAGTCAATCAGTTGATAGCGATTAGCGAGTAAGCGGCGATGTCTGGGATCTGTCGTCATGAGCGGGCGACTGTCTAAACAGTAAATAAGGTTTTTAAAGAAAAGATTGATGAGAAAGTTGGGATTTCGGTGAGGATTCGATTGGATTTGAGTTTGTTTGGGAGGAAAAACAGCAAATTATCGAGTATGGACACTGTTTAGTGTATTACAGATTTTAACGTTCGATCGGCTTTATGGTTGACGTTCTAAGACAGCTTCTATGGTACTTGAGAGAGTGTGATTCAAGATCGAGCCTCCTGACAAATGATAGGTGTTTCCATCAACTCTATAAAATGTTTCAAATCCACTACGTCTTTGGCGATCGCCCAATACCCAATACCTTTGTACGATCGATGCTGGCCCTATCCATCCTTCTCCTTCAACTTGTCCTAAGAGACTTTGTTGCAGGACATAAGTATACTGGTATTCTTCTCGTTCGAGACGACCGCGATATTGAAAAGAAATTTCTGGGCGATCGCTATCGGGAAAAACGAGTTTCGTCACCATTGTGAACCAGTTTTCCTGAGTCCAAGCAACAAGGGTTCGACCTTTAACGGGAAGGACAATCCCGTTGCCTTCTAGCCAATGTCCTTCAATTGACCAACGTCCCGCTTCCACCAAAAAGCTGTGCGTCAATACATTACTCCTTATACCGTTGTGGGTTTTGGATCGAGTCAAGGTTTTTTGAGCAACATTTCCAAAAATACTAACTCGAATTCGGAGATAGCCGGATGGCGCGATTGCTCTGCCAGGTAGAGGCAAAGCTGTGCGCAAGGGCGCAATCGCTTTTAGCTGACAAATTTAGCAATCTACAGTTCTAGAGTGCCCAAAAATTCAAAAAAATCTCTACATTGACGCGCAAAAATAAAAAAAAATTTAATTGATTATAGGAAAATTAATATCTCCTAGTAACACAGGTTGTTTTGCTCCGGTAACTTGCGGTAAGTTTCCTGCAAACGAACAATGAAAGCGCCAATAAGATAGCACGGCAAACGCGATCGCTTCTTTAAAATCTCCGTTGACTCCTGCGTCATCGGTGGTTAAAACCTTTGACTTACCTGCTAATCTCGTCTCTAAACGCTGCTTTAAATAGCGATTGCGACTTCCTCCGCCACACAATAAAACTTCGTCTGGCATTCGAGGCAAAAAAGTCTCATAGCTATGGACGACAGAGGCAACGGTTAATTCTGTTAAGGTTGCCAGCCAATCTGCATCGCTCAGTTGATAAGGTCGTGCGTCCTGCCAACAAGCTTCTAAATAGGCTGGGCTAAATAATTCTCGTCCTGTGGATTTGGGTGGCGATTGTTGAAAGAAATCCTGTTGCAACCAACGCTCTACTAGTTCTTGAACTGGCGTTCCCCGTGCTGCCCAACTGCCATCTTTATCAAAGGTTTGTTTTCCGTCGGTCAGTTGGGAGACGGCTAAATCGATTAACGCATTGCTCGGCCCAGTATCCCAACCGCAAATGTTTTGCTCCCAATTATCGCGACAACGAGCGGGAAGATAGGTAACGTTACCAATTCCGCCCAAATTTTGAACGCAGCGATCGCGGGTTGGGTGAGAAAGCAAACAAACATCGATTTTGGAAACTAAGGGGGCACCTTCTCCCCCTGCCGCAATATCCGCCGCCCGAAAATTACTGACGACAGGAATGCCTGTAAGTTCGGCAATGACGGCTCCTCGCCCCAATTGTAAGCTATATCCGATTGATGTTTGTGTGGGCGCAAGGCTTGCGCCCCTACTGGTCACTGATAAAAGGGGAGGACGATGAAAAACGGTTTGACCGTGGGAACCGATTAATTGTGCAGGAGGATGTCCTTTTTGGATTTTTTGAGCCGAATGGGCGAATTGAGTCGCGATCGCGTCGTCTAATTGGGCGAATTCGGGCATTGATAGCGACGTTCCCCCACAAACGGCGAGAATTTGCTCTCGCAATTGGGTGGGATAAGCAAAGGTTGCTCCTGCTATTTGGGTAACTTGGAGATCGAAATCGGTTCCGGTTATTTCTACTAAGACGGCATCAATTCCATCAACGGACGTGCCGCTTATTAAACCAATACAATACATTTAATTTCTCGCCATTTGCGCTCGATAACATCAATATTAAGTGTTTATCTTTAAACTCGATCGTAATGAGCAACTCAATAATTCGCGATCGATAAGACAGCTTCGTTGTCCACACCGCAGGTGTTACGCCGTTATTTTCTTAACTGGTATCAAAATTTTTCCTTCGTAATTACGAATTACGAATTATAAATTGCCGCTTTGCAGCGTGACGAACGGGAATTTTTTGAGCGATCGCTCGTAGAGAATTTTAATAGATTCTACACCTTTGAGACGAGCGCCGATTTCTTGCACTTTTTGAATCAAACGCAATGCTAAAGCGCGATCGCCATAGCAACCGGACATTAAATAATCTTCTTGAACGGCAAGATGAATAATAGCTAATTGTTCGATAGATTCTCGGATGTAGACGACTACGCCTATTAATTCACCATCAGTCGCTCGATCGAGGCAAAAGAGCGTTTGAGCGATGGAAGAAGAACCAATTTGCAAGCGGATGCGATCGCCATCTTTAAAAATTTTAGGGTTGCCGTAACATTCGACTAACTGACTGACTGTATTCCTAAATTTTTTCTGTTGCGGGTTAAAAAACATCAACGCTTCGAGAGCGTTTTCGTGGCGACAACTTAGGGTTGAAGTAAAATGGAATTCACCGACGCGATCTGCAACCGACGCGATCGAGGAATCGTCTTGAGAAGGAAGAAGCACCATAGACTAACTCCAACCAAAGGAATAGCTTAGTTAAATAAAGTATTCCCAACTTGGTGCTTGGTTGATAGCTCAATTGTAACAAAGATCGTAGCGCGATCGTAGTAGTTAGTTGTTATTTCAACCCAATAAATCTTAGAAATCCTTCTCTAAGTAGATATAACAGTTTTATTTTATTTGTAAAAATTAGTCAAAGCATTTTACTAATTCCCAAGTTTCCAGCCCGAGCCAATAATCTAGCGACTCATTGGGAAATGCTATACAATCTATTAATTTTTCTAGAGCTATTTTGAGGCTCGACTTGACAGTTAGAAGTCAAAATAAAGCTATAACTTTTTTGTTTATATTGACAGTTTAATAAACCGATGGACTACCAAATTCTTCATACTACTCTCGGACGTTTCCGTATCCGCGTCCCAGACTTATCAAACAATCCGCATTATGCCAGAAGACTAGATTGGTTAGTTGCGTCTCTTGACTTTGTTACTGATGTCCGTATCAATGTTCAAACTGGTTCTCTAATTATTCATTATGAAGCTAGTGAAGTTTTAAGTGGTACTTTATTAGAAAATATTTTTACTGCTATCCGACAAGCAAGTATTACAGAAATTCCTCATTCTTATTTATTGTTTGAGCGTTAGTAGTTAATCGCTTTTTAACGACTAATTTACAGAAATTTTTGGTTTAAAAAAGAGAAAGTGCGATCGCTCTTTCCCTCGAACATTTTGGCACAATTCATGGTGTCATCCATACTGCGGGAGTAGCAGGAGGAGGAATGATTCAACTGAAAACGCCAGAAGTAGCTGAAAGTGTTTTTGCTCCTAAAGTCAAAGGAACTTTAGTCTTAAGCGATGTTTTAAGGGATCTGAAATTAGATTTTTTAGTTCTTTGTTCGTCCCTCAGTTCCCTCGAAGGAGGATTAGGACAGGTAGATTATTGTGCTGCCAATGCTTTTTTAGATGCTTTTGCTCGCGATCGAACAGCTACAGGAAATTGCTCTATAGTTTCTATTAACTGGGATGTGTGGCAAGAAGTGGGAATGGCGGTAAATACTGCTGTTCCCCAAGAATTAAAACAATGGCGCGAAGACAATCTCAAACATGGACTTTTAGCACTGAAGGGGCGACGAAATAGGCTGAAAAGCTTTATAGGTAAAGCAGGTAACATTTTGTGGTAGAAAAAGGTAGGTCTCAATTTGCAATAAGACCTACCTATTGAAAATGTTACCTGAATTCTACCAAAACCACTTAAAAAGTCAACTGAGTTATGTTGCTCCTCGCAACCAAATCGAACATACTATTACTAATATTTTGGCAGGAATTAATAGGGATCGATCGCGTCGGTATCTATGACAATTTCTTTGAATTGGGAGGATATTCCTTGCTTGCCGTACAAACGATTTCACGTCTGCGAGAAACTTTTCAAGTAGAATTACCCCTTCGTACTTTGCTATTTGATGATCCTACAGTTGCTCAATTAGCGACCGTCATCGAAGAAAAACAACCCAAACCAGAACAAATAAAAGAAATAGAAGAATTACTCTTACAAATAGAAGGTCTTTCCCCAGATGAAATTCAACAACAGCTAATTCAAGAATCAAATCCGATAAATTAAAGATTTAGAAATTCTCTATAGCTTGTAAGAGATATTTAGACAGGTCATCTACTATCTTATTAATGACTGAAGGACCATAAGCTCGCCAGATATGACCGTTAACCACATAAAGCTGCTTATTTTGAGCGGCTTTGAGTGAATAGATTAGAGGATTTTTGAGAAAAAAAGATTCTGGTTGAGGCCCATCATCGCAAATAAATAAAATATCAGCATCGTACTTGTTAATTACCTCGACACTAAATGTAGGAAGAATATTTAAGTCGTCTTCTAAAAAAATGGGTTGAAGGCGTACGCCAAGATCGTTTAAAACCTGGAAAAAAGCTGTATAACGGTCTGGGGCTGAAAAATTTCCCTCGCTATAATAAATAACGGAAATTTCTTTTCCTTCTAACCTACCGTCATCTGTGCTTTTAAGGCTTCTATTCGTGTCTGGTATTGACTGAGAACTTCCTCGGCTTTTACTTCTCTACCCACTATCTCAGCAATAGATCTAAGATGTTTTTTGAAAGAAAATTTAACTTTTTCGTAATAGTCTAATAGTACCGTGGGTGCGATCGCAGAGAGTTGTGGGTAATATTGTTTAAGATCGGTTAATCCTAAAATTAAGTCCGGTTTGACCATGAGTAGTTTTTCGAGAGAAGGTTGATAGGGCTGACCAATGACTTCAAGTCCCTTTGTCTCCTCAGAAGATAGTCCTCCCCAATACTTCTTTCCTAGCCAATTATCGGCTGCTGCACCCACTGGCTTGATGTCAAGCGCTAACAAAGGATCTAGAATATAGATTGGATCGAGTGCAACAATACGCTTCGGTTCAACAGGAACACAAGTTTCCCCTAGTGGATGTCGAACGAGTTGACACTCAGAGGAAATTGCCGACAGTTCGGTTAAAGGCTCAGAGCTTTGGACGAATAAATGGCAAGATGCGATCGCAAGTAAAAAAAAAGCTATTAAAAGAAAAAGCTTGAGCGAGCGATTCACAAGGTTTCTCCGCACTAACTATTAGGGACTGGTTCCGTAACGCCATAGGAGCCACGGGAAACAAAATTTTCAACGCCTACTCATTTTAGATTAGTGTGGGCGATCGCTCTTGGTACGTTATGTAAAGGCGCGATCGCTCTTGTTTCATCAAAATGTGACAAAAACCTGACCCCGTACAGTAAAAGGTCTGCCGGGTATGGCACTACTATCGGTATAACTATTGATAAAGTAATCCGTATCAAACAGGTTCTCAAAATTCAACTGTACCCGCCAGTTATCGCGGCGATAATATAGCAAGGCATTGGTAAGCGCGTAACTAGGTAACTCGAAGGTATTTCCAGAGTTTCCCTGTCTGTCTCCTACAACAAACACGCCAGCCCCCAATCCCAACCCTTGCAGATTTCCTTCTTGGATTTCATAAACTGCCCAAATACTGCCGCTGTGCTGGGGCACATTGCGAACCTGATTCCCTTGCAAACCTGTCGTATCCTCAGTAATTTCAGCATCAATGTAAGAGTAGTTAGCGATTAGCCGCAGACCGGGTAGAAGTTCGCCTCTTATGTCAAAGTCAATACCTCGACTGCGCTGTTCGCCAATCTGAATGTTAAAGTTAGGGTCAACGGGATCGGGTTGAAAATCGTTTTGTCGAGTAATTTGATAAAAAGCCAGGGTAGCTGCCAGTCTGCCGTCTAAAAACTCCGTTTTTACTCCTGCTTCAAATTGTTCGCCCTCGATAGGCACAAATGGATTTCTTTCTCTATCAGTACCAAATTCTGGGTCGAAAGAGCGACTCCAACTAGCGTACAAAGAAACTGGCTCGATGGGCTGATAGACGATTCCTATACGCGGAGCAAAATTGGTGATAGTATCTGATGTGACCGAAAACTCTGGGAATAGTCTATCCTCAGTTCTACTGAATACGATATCAAAGCGACCGCCTAACAAAACTTTGACTTTATCGCCAATGGAAAGCAAATTTTGGGCATAAATCCCAATGTTGTCGCCTGTAGTGCCACCATCAAACGTTACTTCAGTATCAGTCCCAAAATTCCCGTACTCTGGATCGAAAACATCGAGCGGAAAGATTTCTGTTCCGTTACGATTTATCCCATCATCAACGCCTCGTCGCAGTTCTACTCCAAACAGGATGTCGTGTTCGATAATTCCAGTTTGAAACTGTCCTAGTAGATCGGTGCGTAGAGTATAGGTTTCCGCAGTTGTTTGATTGCTGGTGGCAACACGATTGAACGTTCTGTTATCTTCTTCAAGTTCGCCTGTGTCATAAGCAATTCCTTGGGATTCTACAAGAGCATAATTATATCGAAAGCGATTGCGGATTGACCAATCTTCGCTAAACTCATGTTCCAATAAATATCCAATATTCCAATTTGTCAGGTTAGTTTCATCAAAATCAGGTTCTCCTAAAAACCGAGAGCGAGGAATTTCTCCGACGGGGTTAGGAAGAATTGTCCCCTCTAGGGGTAAACCATAGAAGTCAACAAAGTCTGTTGCCGTTCGATAGCCACCATCAAAAGTTAGCCGAGTATTACTGCCCACTTGGAAACTGAGAACCGGAAAGATGGCAAACTCTTCTCTGTCAACAAAATCAATAAACGAACCAGAGTTTTCATAGCTCGTATTCAAACGGTACAGGATTGTCCTCTCTGAATTTAGCGGTCCTGTGAAGTCTAGGGTTCCTCGATAAGTATCATAATTACCGATGGTGGCTCCTAATCGATAAAATGGCTCTGCTTGAGGTTTCTTTTCAGCAAGGTTTACCACCCCTCCCGGCTCTCCCGAACCGTATAGCACCGATGCGGGGCCTCTTAGAATCTCGATCTGCTCGATGTTGCTTTGAAAGTCTGTCACATAACCATTAGCACTCTGTTCTGAGAGTCCATCTCGTAAAACCGTGCTGTTAAAACCCCGAACAATCGGCCCTCCAAAGTCCACAACTGGGGTAACACCAGCCACATTACGCAGTGCATCCTGAAAGTTAGTTACGTTTTGGTCTTGTAGTACTTGCTGGGGGATTACCTGAATCGACTGGGGAATATCCCGTAAGGGCGTATCGGTTCGCGTTCCTATAGATGAATTAGGTACAAAGTAGCCATCTTGCTCTCCCGTTACCACTAACTCAATATCTTCTTCTCCCTGTGCTGAAGGAGCATCGCCAACAGCGCTAAAAACTAACCCCTCCTCACTATCAAATAACTCTACCGTCGGCTGTTTTTCTTCTCCCACTGCCGTTACTCGAACAGTATTCTCGTTTTGATTGGTAACAGTTACCTCGCTAACTCCTTCAATGGGATTTTCAGTCCGAAATGGCCGATCATCTGGTAACTTTAATTGAGCATTGGGGATCTCAGCAATAAAGTTGTTTCCTTCTGAAACGTTGACAACTCGCAACTGTTGTGCTTTGCCTGCGGGAGTCAGCAAGACTATTTCAAATCCCATTTCGGTTGGGTTGAGTTGCACTCGGTCAATTGAGACAATTTGACCCTCACCCTCCTCCGGCTGGGGAGTAGATGGGGTCTGTGCCGACTCCTCAACCGGAGTGAAAGAGAAAATCAATCCAGAATCACTGTCAAACAATTCAACCTGTGGTAGGGCGGTTTCTCCAGTTGCTGTAACGCGAATCTTACTGGCATCTCTGTTCGTCACTGTAATTTCGCTAATTCCTTGTGCTGGGTTGGTTTGACGAAATGGCTTGCCGTCTGGCAACTGTAATTGAGTATTAGGAATCTCGACGATGAAGTTATTACCAGAACTAATATTACTCGGTTGCAGCAGTTCGGCGCTTCCGGTCGGCGTTTGTAAAATCAGTTCTATCGCCGTCTCGGTAGGGTTGAGTTGCACTCCAGTCACAGGTATGATTTGACCCTCCTCTGGCTCTCCCTGTGAAGCTCCTCGTTCCCCACTGGCTTCGGGGAAAGAAGGAGTCGGCGTTTGAGTTGGCGGTGTCTGTGCCCCTTGCCCTCCCTCCAGAGGGGTTAAGCCAAAAATTAATCCTTTGTCGGAGTCAAATAATTCTACTTGCGGAGCGGCGTTTTCTCCAATGACTGTAACGCGAATGGTATTACTATCTCGATTGGTAACTGTGACTTCACTGATGCCTTCTATCGGATTCGTTTGACGAAATGATTGGCCTTCTGGCAGTTTCAGTTGTGAGTTGGGAATCTCGACGATGAAGTTATTGCCTGAACTGATATTATTCGGTTCCAGGAGTTCGGTGCTTCCGGTTGGCGTTTGTAAAATCAGTTCTATCGCCGTCTCGGTAGGGTTGAGTTGCACTCCAGTCACAAAGATGATTTGACCTTGCTCTGGCTCTCCCTGTGACCCGCCTCGTTCCTCTTTATCCCCCTGTATCCTCCCTTGCAAAGGAGGGATGGAGGGATGAGGGGGAGAGGGGGTTAAGTCAAAGATTAATTTTTCGTCTTGAAAGGAGTGAGAAATAATGCTGAGGTCGGTAACACAACAGCTTAACTCAAGAGGCTTTTCTTTCTCACTAAATCGTCGGTTGGCTCGTTCTTCTCTATACGTTGGTGTTATTTGCACTTCTTGAGAGAGTGCTGAATGATTGTCTAAAACACCAATCATTCCCGTCAGCCAAAAAAAGTCTAGCTATATGCCCTAGTTTTATTATCATTCCTCACACGCGATCGCTTTTAACACTATTGCAAATAACTTTCAATTCTATAACAATGGTCGCTACTTACTAAATCTCAGACTTTGTAACTGAATCGATCGCGTCTTCCTATATTCAATTAATTTTTGAGCAGGTCAATTTAGTTTGATTTGTATATTTATGCAGATAAAATTTTTACAAATACTAAAGATTCTCAATATTAAAAGTAAAAAATTATAGTATCTTGTAATTAAAAAATCGCAAAAGTAGTCATTATAAATTGTGTACGCTAGGACGGAGGAACGTTAAAAATTTACAAATTCTCTGTTTTTTCCCTTGTTGTACTAGTTCCAATCATCCCAATTTTCATTAAAGATCGAGGTATCGGGAAAAGCAGTTGGGTTGCCGCTTTCATTCAAAATACGTTGAAGTTGCAGTAATTTTCTTTCCTTAATAATCGGAGCTTGGTCAACTAGCTGATAAGGTAAAATTTCACCATCATTGAGAGCAAATGCTGCGGTTATTCCTGCCGCCGCCCCCGACGACCATTCAAAGGAATGAACCCGATACGCTGCTGCGGCAATGTGACTGACGGCAATACTTTTTCCGGCTACTAATAGATTATCTATCCTTTGGGGAATCATTGCTCGTAAGGGAATTTGGAAGGGATAAGCTTGTCCCTGACCGCGACGTTCGCCTTCGCGTTCGGTATTGCCTGGGGCTTCTGGAGGAGATTTAGTCATGCAAGGATGAAAATCGATCGCGTAGTGACCGATTCCTACTGCATCGGGATAAATTGTCGAACGCTTGCGTCGCTGGACGGCATCGGGCGAAACTTTACCTCCAATCGTATCGAGTCCTTCTAAACCCGCTAAGGCAGCTTGTAGGCGGCGATACTCGCTAGCTGATAAGGTTTGGCGATAGTAGTCGTCTTGGTAGTTGCGGCGAGAAATATCGATTTCATTAACTACAAAGCCATCTTCATAAGCATAAGAAGGTCGTCCCATAATTCGCCGTCCTTCTCGCATATAAGGATATTTAGATAAACCGTGTGCCGTTCCCATCGGAGAATCCAATCCGGCAAGAAAACGATTATTAGGATAAGGCTTTTTAACGCCCTCTCCAAGTTGAGAATCGGTGGTTCCCATTACCAACCAATAAAAGAATCCTATTGCGTGTTCTTCGCCCTTGTGGAGGGTTTCGGTTCGCAATCCTCCCATCCATCCACCAGGATTTAATTGTCCCGTCGCTTTGAGTTGTTCGCGGGTATAGATGAGGTTATCTTGAGACGTTCCCGGACGATAATCGTTGCCCCACGTCCAGTTTTGCATAGAAATATCTCCAGGCATCGGGGTTTCAAAGGTAACGCCGCCGAATGTTTCTGATGACCCATCTAGGGGACTCCAGATACGTCGATAAGTAAAGACTAAATTAAAGCTTGCCAGACGTTCTAATTCATAGCTGTAGTAAGGAGAATGCTGGAGATAATTGGGAGGCATTTCATGTTTTTGGGATTCCTCAGTAGCTTCCATCGCAAAGGTGTAGGTAAATCCCTGGGGACAATAAGGATCGGCAGTCGCGCTGGAGGAAGAAGGTTCGAGGTAAGAACGCGGATCGATGCCCAAGCGATAGGGAACGTCTGCTAAACCGATTAGTTCTCCGGTTTCTGTGGCTTCTATAACGTACCAATTAGCGGGTTTTTGTGCTTCGGAAGCTTTAGGAGTAAAGCGAATAATCATTTTTTTAAAACGAGATGAATCTTCGTAGCGATAAGCATCTTCGATGGTTTTTGAAAGAGGTTCGGTGTTGAGAGGCGGTGTGCCTGCGGCGGCACTGTGTTGAATTGCGATCGCGTTTTTAATTTGTTCTCCGGTTCCTCCGGTGACAACTTTGCCAATCTCTAAGTCTTTAATAACAGTTGAAGGAAACCATTTTAGTTCGCCTTCGCCTTTTTCGGCGGCATCTTCTAACTGTTTCATCAATATCTGATGACCGTCTTCGGGAAGGTAGCAAGAGTCGCTAACCCAACAGTCGCCTGGATTGAGTTCGCCGTATTTCTCTTCAATTCCCTTTCTTAATTCTAAATAGCCGCGCGGATAAAAAAGTTTATCTCGCTGGGTTTTTCGTTCGTCTAAGGCGGAGGTTCCCTGAGATGATATTTGTCCCCCTACCCAATCGGTGATTTCTGTCAAGCAAACTGTCTTGCCTTTTAACAAAGCTTCATAAGCGGCTGCCGAGCCTGCTAGTCCCCCGCCAGCGACTAAGATATCGCATTCGACCGTTTGGTCGGGATTTCTTGGCGGTGTAGCAAGGGTAATAGGAGCGATTGATTCCCAAACTATTAAACTTATAGGAACAGAAAATAATCCTCGCCACCAACGCTTTACAGTTTTTTTCGACATCGCTTAACAGTTATCAATAGTTTGTAATCCGATTTCCTTTAAATCTCGATCGCTTTTCTTTAACAACTGTTCCCAACTTGAAGATTAAATTTGGATGGCAGCCAATTTTTTTACAGCGACCACTTCCCATAAGACTTTACTGGGAACTAGTCGCTGTGCGCTGTTGGAGGGGGAAACACTCAAGATTGGTCGCTAGCAACTTACGTTACTGGTAATTAACTCAAAACAGGTTTAAATCCGTGACGGCCCCAAGACTACTAGAAGATACTAACTTGGCATATTTTCCTAAAATTCCTCTCGTGTAGCGAGGTTGAGGAGGCTTCCAATTGGTGCGGCGCACGGCTAATTCCTCTTCTGGGACGTTCAGTTGCAACAATCTTTGACGAGCATCGATAGTAATGCGATCGCCTTCTTGAACTAGTGCAATTGTACCACCGACGGCAGCTTCTGGGGCAACGTGACCGACAACCATTCCGTAGGTTCCGCCAGAAAAGCGTCCATCTGTAATTAACCCAACAGAATCCCCTAAACCTGCCCCAATAATTGCAGAAGTCGGCGCAAGCATTTCTCGCATTCCCGGCCCGCCTTTAGGCCCTTCGTAACGGATAACAATTACATCTCCTGGATTAATCTTGCCAGCGAGAATAGCATCGAGACATTCTTCTTCGGATTCAAATACTCTGGCTGGCCCTTCAATAACAGGCGTTTTGACCCCGCTAATTTTGGCAACTGCCCCCTCAGTAGCTAAATTGCCTTTTAAAATCGCCAGATGCCCTTCTTTATATACAGGATTATGCCAAGGACGAATAACATCTTGCCCTTGAGGGGGTTCGTCGGGTACGTTTGCTAGGACTTCTGCAATAGTTTTTCCAGTAATGGTTAGGGCATCTCCATGCAAGAGGTTATTGACTAGAAGTATCTTCATAACCTGGGGAATCCCGCCTGCTTGGTGCAGATTCGTAGTAACGTATCGCCCAGAGGGTTTGAGGTCGCACAATACGGGAACGCGCCCTCGGATGGTTTCAAAATCGTCAAGGGTAAGTTCGACCCCAATCGTATTAGCTATTGCTAATAGATGCAAGACGGCATTAGTCGAACCGCCTACCGCCATAATGACAGAAATCGCATTTTCAAAGGCTTTGCGAGTGAGAATTTGACGGGGTAAAATTTGCTGGCGAATTGCCTCGACTAAAACAATCGCAGATTTTTCCGTACTGTCGGCTTTTTCGGCATCTTCTGCTGCCATGGTCGAAGAATAGGGCAAACTCATTCCCATCGCTTCAAAAGCAGAAGACATGGTATTGGCAGTGAACATGCCACCACAGGAACCCGCCCCAGGACAAGCATTGCGTTCGATTCCCATCAGTTCGGTTTCGTCGATTTTGCCAGCGCTGTATTGTCCGACAGCTTCAAAGGAACTAACGACCGTTAAATCTTTACCGTTATAATTGCCTGGTTTAATCGTGCCGCCATAGACGAAAATAGCCGGAATATTCATGCGGGCCATGGCAATCATCGCCCCTGGCATATTTTTATCGCAGCCGCCAATGGCGAGGACTCCATCCATACTCTGTCCGTTACAGGCGGTTTCGATAGAGTCGGCAATGACATCGCGCGAAACGAGGGAATATTTCATGCCTTCGGTTCCCATGGAAATGCCATCGCTAATGGTAATCGTACCGAACATCTGCGGCATTGCCCCAGCATTTTTAACCCCTTCTTCGGCACGTAAGGCTAATTGGTTAATCCCCATGTTGCAGGGGGTAATCGTACTGTATCCGTTGGCAATCCCGACAATGGGTTTGAGAAAATCGTCGTCGCTAAAGCCTACTGCCCGTAACATGGCACGGTTAGGACTGCGTTGCGTTCCTTGAGTGACGACTCGACTTCTGTAATTATGGTAGTCTGACATGAATGTGTTCTCCTTGCGATCGCTCCCAATTGTCTATTTTCAGCTTTTTTGTTCTCTGGTAGTGGCCAACTCTATAAAGGTTTAAGATTGGAACTAGATTTCTGCTTTGTTCTTATTTAAGGCGATCGAATGGTAAGGTTTCGCGATCGAAAATACGTTCTGCATAATTCACTAATTCTTCATCTTTTAATAACTGCCAAAATGAATCTATATTTTCAAACGATTGCCAACGGTTGAGAATATCAAGCTCTGAAGCTCGTCCATCAAGCTTGCAACCATCGAAGGAACTCCCCCCCCCATAACCTTTTATTTGCTCTCGACCAGCATCTGTAAATTCTATCTCCAAGCTGGTCGCTAGTTCTTGGCGGTATTGCTGGCTATAATGCCATTGATTAAAGTTTACACATAATTTATTGTGGGTAAGAAATTGCGTTTCCCCCAAAAACTCTCGCGCATAAGATTTCCAAAGTGCGATAGCTTGACCGGCACTACCATCATCAATCTTGGACATATTTGATTGGAGTCTACTAGCTATTAAATTGAAAGGATCTCTAAGAATAAGAACATCAAATCGATTAGCTGAAGCCCCAACATATATATCGTGGAACTTTTCAAATTTTTCAGAGCCTATCTTTTCAAGTTTCTGATCTTCATAGCTGATGAGTAGCAGGCTTTTTTTTAGAAAAATTTCCTATCGCTTCCTCGCGAAATTCTGGCTTTTTAAAATGACTATAAAGAAACTGATAGGGATTTTGACCAGCAGGAGGATGATTGAGATGCCAAGCTTTGTCTGGATGTTGGGCCCTTATCCAGCCAATAATTGCATGATTTCCTGTCCGTCGCAATCCGGCAATTAAGATTTCTTTTTGGTTAATAATTTCTGTCGGTCGAACTACAACTTGCTTATAAAAACGCCAATAATTTGAAGACTCTTGTAGTAAATAATTTTTTTGACTTCTCAGGCGATTCATCAGATTAGGAAAGCTATTCATTAATAAAATCTCCTTGAATTAAGTAATATTTCTCTTTTACTCGATCTTGGCTTTTTTACCCAGACTTTCATCAAATCTTTAATCACAAAAACTTGCTGGCGAGTCTGTTCGCATCCTTAATATTTCCCTATCGCTGTACATCAATCCCTATTAACCGCTAAACTACTTGACGAAGTAATATAGTCTATTGCTGCGATCGCCCGATAATTAAACTTGAATGAATATCATTGTTACGGAAATTCCTGAAGTATTAATCCTCGAACCCAAAATCTATGGGGATTCTCGCGGATTTTTTTACGAAAGCTACAACGAGCAAGTTTTGCCGCAAAAGCAGGTGTATCGCCTCATTTCGTTCAAGATAATCATTCTTGTTCGCTAAAAAACGTTTTGCGAGGATTGCACTATCAAATTCAACAACCTCAAGGAAAGTTAGTTCGCGTCGTTGTTGGGGAAGTGTTTGACGTTGCTGTCGATATTAGAAAAAGTTCTCCTACCTTCGGTCAATGGGTGGGTTGTCTTCTGAGTGCTGAAAATAAGCGACAGTTTTGGATTCCAGAAGGATTTGCTCACGGTTTTTTAGTCCTTTCCGAAGTAGCTGAATTTTTATACAAAACTACCAATTATTATGCGCCACAATACGATCGCACGTTACTTTGGAACGATGCCAACCTCGCGATCGCATGGCCGCTCGATGGCAATCCCATCCTATCGGAGAAAGATAAAGCAGGTCAACTTTTTAAAAATGCTGAAGTGTTTTTATGAATTATGAATTATGAATTATGAAAACTAGGAGAGAAAAAATTGTGAATGATAAATTATCAAACATAGGAGTTCTATTGAATGATGAATTTATAGATTTAAATGGCTAAACGTATCTTACTCGCAGGCGCACAGGGACAACTCGGACAAGAATTACAAACAACCCTAACCCCACTCGGAGAAGTGATTGGGGTTGGACGAGAAAGTATGGATTTGTCGCAACCTGCTAGTATTCGTCAAATTATCTCCCAAATTCAGCCTCACTTTATTGTCAATGCGGCAGCTTATACGGCAGTTGACAAAGCAGAAAGCGAAGTAGAATTGGCTTATGCTATTAATGCGATCGCGCCTGAAATTCTAGCACAAGAAGCACAGAAATTAGGGGCAACTCTGCTACAAATTTCCACAGACTATGTTTTTGATGGACAGAAAAATACGCCATATCTTGAAGAAGATTTTACCAATCCACTCAGCATTTATGGAAAATCGAAGCTAGCAGGTGAAGAAGGTATTAAACAAGCTTGCCAGTCTTATATTATTTTAAGAACGGCTTGGGTTTACGGCACATATGGAAAGAGTAATTTTGTTAAAACCATGCTGCGCCTTGGTAAAGAACGAGAAGAAATTCGAGTGGTAAGCGACCAAGTTGGCAGTCCTACCTGGGCGCGAGATATTGCAGATGCCATAACTGAGTTGCTGGTAAATCCGACAACGGGAGTTTATCACTTTACCAATAGTGGCGTTGCTAGTTGGTACGATTTTGCGATCGCAATTTTTGAAGAAGCAAAACAATTGGGATTTCCCCTAAAAGTTCGACAAGTTATCCCCATTACGACTGCTGAATATCCTACCCCTGCTAAGCGTCCTGCTTATTCAGTCCTTTCGGGGAAGAAAATCTCGACGGTCTTGGGAACTTATCCTGCTTACTGGCGAGACTCTCTCAGACAGATGCTCAAACAATTTTATGCTCAATGATTTATGAAAGCACTTATTCTCTCTGGCGGTAAAGGAACGAGATTGCGTCCTCTCACTCATACAGGTGCAAAACAATTGGTTCCCGTGGCGAATAAACCGATTCTCTGGTACGGAATTGAATCCATAGTTGCTGCTGGCGTTATCGATATTGGGATTATTATTTCTCCCGAAACCGGAGAGGAAATTAAAGCAAAAACTGGCAATGGCGATTGCTTTGGCGCAAAAATTACTTATATCCTACAAGATGCTCCGTTAGGATTGGCTCATGCCGTCAAGGTCGCTCGACCCTTTTTAGAAGATTCTCCCTTCATTATGTATTTGGGAGACAACCTCATCCAAGACGATCTTAGTAGTTTTTTAGAGGCTTTCAAAACGCAAAATTTAGACGCACTGATTCTGTTGAGGACGGTTTCTAATCCCACTGCCTTTGGCGTAGCGAAAGTAGACGAGAAAGGAAGAGTTCTACAGTTAGTCGAAAAGCCCAAAAATCCCCCTTCTAATTTAGCATTGGTGGGACTTTACTTTTTTTCGAGTGCCATTCATAGCGCGATCGCATCCATTCAACCTTCTGCGAGGGGAGAATTAGAAATTACCGATGCCATCCAAGCACTCATTGAAAGACAAAAACCAGTAGAAGCATTACAACTTATCGGATGGTGGTTGGATACGGGAAAGAAAGATGACTTGCTTGAAGCTAATCGAATTATTTTAGATACCTGCTTGCAAATTGCCGTTGATGGAGAGGTAGATTCTCAAAGTCAAATTATTGGTAGAGTTTGTATTGGTGCGAACTCTAAAATTATCAACAGTACCATTCGCGGCCCTGTTATTATTGGAGAAAATTGTCACATCGAAAATTGCTTTATCGGGCCTTATACTAGTGTTGCCGATCGCGTGACCTTGTGCGATGCAGATATCGAACACAGCGTTATTTTACAAGATGCCAAAGTTAGTGGCATTCATCAAAGAATTGTTGATAGCGCGATCGGACAGCGTGCTAGATTAGAAGTTGCACCGCAACGTCCAAAAGCTTTGCGTTTTCTCATTGGTGACGATTCCCATATTGAGTTAGTTTAATTAATTTTGTATCAAAGATAAATCTTAGAGAAAGTTTTTTGGGTAATTTTATTTATCGCTGTACTAGGCTTTTTTATTAGTTCGGGCTTTGTTGTTAACTCGCCCAACCGATGATAAATTCCCCTTAAAATTTAGCTTCTTGGTGTATGTTTTTATAACTGACAATACAAATTTTTAAGGTAATCTTTGATGAGCAAAGGATGTACTAAACCCATTGAAATTCTACTCGTAGAAGATAACCCTGGCGATATCCAGCTAACCCGAATCGCTTTAGAAGATAACAAAATGAATATCAATTTGAGCGTAGCAGAAGATGGGGTAGAAGCACTGGAATTTCTGAAAAAAGAGGGTAAATATGCCAATGCTCCCCATCCCGATCTGGTTTTACTCGATCTCAATTTACCTAAAAAAGACGGGCGCGAGGTTTTAGCACAAATGAAAGCCGATCCTGTTTTGAAGCGCATTCCAGTCGTTATTCTGACAACTTCCCAAGCAGAAGAAGATGTTCTAAAAGCCTATAATCTTTGTGCTAACTGTTATATAACTAAACCTGTTGACCTAGATCAGTTTGTCAAAATCGTGCGCTCAATCGAAAGTTTTTGGTTCACCATAGTCAAACTACCGCCAGAATAGAATTATAAATGATGAATGATGAATTATGAAAATTTTCTAAAAATTTAGTCTTTAAAAGTAGTCAATATTCTCCCCTACTCTCCCACTGTTGCCTGTTCCCTTTGACCAATGACTGATGACTAATGGCCATATTAAAATTTTGCTGGTAGAAGACAATCCTGGCGATGTTCTTTTACTTAAAGAGTTTTTGAGAGATGTTAACTCGACTCAGTTTGAGTTAACGCCCGTCGAGTGTCTTAAAGAAGCATTACAATTTCTCGACGAACAGAGGTTTGATATCGTTTTGTTAGACCTTTCTCTACCCGATAGCCAAGGATTAGAAACCTTTGTCGAAATCGATCGCAATGCGCCTTTGATTCCTATTGTCGTGCTAACGGGATTAGACGATGAAACCGTTGCGATTCGGGCGATGCAGGAGGGAGCGCAAGACTATCTCGTCAAAGGACAAGTCGATGGCAATCTCTTAGGACGGGCCATTCGATACGCGATCGAACGCAAGCAAGCACAAGAAATTTTACGACAGCGAGAGCGTCAATTAAGTGCCGTATTTAACAGCGCTCTCAACGCGATCGCGATCGCCGACGATAATGGTAGATATATTGATGCAAATCCGGCTGCTTGCGAACTTTTTGGCGTTTCGCGAGAAGAGTTGTTAAATTCAAGTATTGCTGATTTTGCTGAAGCGAGTTTTGATTTCAATCTCGCTTGGCAAACCTTCCGAGAACAGGGACAAATGAAGGGCGAGTTTTGTCTTTGTCGCCGCGATGGAACGGTGCGAGAAGTAGAATTTGCTGCTACGGCTGACTTTTTACCGCACCAACACCTATCCATTTTACGAGATATAACCGAGCGCAAGCGATCGGCACTCGCCCTCAAACACCAAACAGAAATTTTGCAAGCGATTTTCGATCATATTCCCGTAATGTTGAGCTTCTACGATGCTAACGGTCGCCTAGAAATGGTCAACAAAGCGTTCGAGAAAATCTTAGGCTGGTCGCTAGAAGAACTCAAAGAAACAGATGTTTTAGCCGAGTGCTATCCTGACCCCGATTATCGCGCGGGGGTTTTAGAATTTATGAAAACTCCCGATGGAAGTTGGAGAGACTTTCACACCAGAAATCGAGCGGGAACTATCATAGAAACCTCTTGGGCAAACGTGCGCTTGCCCAGTGGCTTTAATGTCGGTATCGGTCAGGATATCACCGAACGCAAGCGAGCCGAGCAGAAAATCTACGAACAAGCCGCCCTTTTAGAGATTACCACCAATGCCATTCTCGTGTGCGATCGCGCCAACCAAATTATTTTTTGGAATAAAGGAGCCGAGCAACTTTATGGCTGGCTCCCAGAAGAAGCTTTGGGCAAAGATTCCACTGAGTTGCTCTATGAAGAAATCTCGCCCCAACTCGAATCGGCTTTCCAAGAAGTTGCCGAGCGGGGCGAGTGGCAAGGGGAGTTGCATAAAATCGACAAATATGGTAAAGAAGTCATTGTTGAAAGTCGCTGGACGCAGGTACGCGACGAACGCGGACAACCCAAATCGATTCTGCGCGTCGATACCGATATTACCGAAAAAAAGCACCTAGAAGCGCAAATTCTCCGCGCTCAGCGTCTAGAAAGCCTGGGAACCCTAGCAAGCGGCATCGCTCACGACCTCAACAACATTCTGACACCGATTTTAACAACCGCTCAACTCCTACCGCTCAAAAATCCCGATTTTGACGAGCGAAGTATGCAGCTTTTAAAATTGCTAGAGGGAAGCGCTAGACGCGGTGCGGATTTGGTCAAACAAATTCTCTCCTTTGCGCGAGGAGTCGAAGGTAAGCGTAGCATCGTACAAGTCGGACACCTGTTATGGGAAGTCGTAAAAATTGCTAAAAGCACGTTTCCTAAATCGATAGAAATCGAGGCAGATATCCCCACGCACGAACTAGGAATGGTGTTTGCCGACGCGACTCACTTACATCAAGTTTTGATGAATCTCTGCGTCAACGCGCGCGATGCTATGCCGGATGGGGGAAACTTGCTTATTTCTGCCCACAATACCTTTCTAGACGAGCGTGATGCCAAGAAAAACCTTTATGCTAAAGTTGGACGCTATCTTGTCATCAGATTTTCGGATACGGGAATCGGTATGACTCCCGAAATTCTCGATCGCATTTTTGAGCCTTTTTTTACTACCAAAGAGGTCGGTAAAGGAACGGGATTGGGTCTTTCAACAACGCTAGGCATCGTTAAAGGCTATGGGGGGTTTATTACCGTCTCTAGCAAGGTTGGTGACGGAAGTACTTTTAAAGTTTATCTGCCGCAAGTTAATGAAGCTCAAAAGCAGGTAGATATAGAATCGGATATGCCTAGAGGCAAGGGAGAATTAATTTTAGTCGTTGATGACGAAGCAGCGGTGCGAGAAATTACCCAAACCTCATTAGAAGCTAGTGGCTATCGAGTATTGCTTGCTAAAGATGGAATTGATGCGATCGCGCTTTATACGCAGCACAAAGATGAGATTAAAGCTATTTTAATGGATATTATGATGCCCTCGATGGATGGCACTACGGCAAGTCGAACCCTGCACAAAATTAATCCTAACGTTAAAATTATTGCGACTAGCGGGTTAATTTCCAACGAAAAAATTGCTCAAGAGGCTGGCGATAGTATCAAAGCATTTCTCTCAAAGCCTTACACCTTGAAAGATTTATTAAATGTATTACATGAGATTGTTAATCAGTAATTCATTGATTTTTATTATCGCTTTCTATTACCAATCCTCCCTGAGTAACTGGTAAATCTAACCAGGAACTAAGTTCGCTTGCCAGCCAAGCGATTTCTGGTTCGGTTAAATTAAAATTTAGAGTATACTGGCGTTTTCCTGCCCAAATCGATAAAGAAGCTGGTATTTTAACGCGATCGCCCTCAGAATCTTTTGTATAAGCGAGGTCTTTATATTGCAACTTGTCAATTGCCTGTCGTGGGGAAGTACGCGCTTGGGGATATCGAATGCCAAACAGTTCTTTGGTTAAAGAAATTGTTTGAGAATCGATCCGCAGTCTTGCTCGTCCGAATAAACTATAGAGAATAGTAGTAATCATGCCAATTCCTGCTGCCCAAAACGGCAGCGAAAACAATCCAAAAAATAAATTTCCAGGAAAGGGTGCAAAAAGCACCATACTCATCCAAAAAAGAATAAAAGAATTCCAGGCGATCGCAAAAGCTCCTAAAAATAATAATGCAGGATAAAATCCTTTGGAGGGAAAAATAATTTGTAATACCTCATCATTTTTAGAAAGTAAAATATTACTGCCAAATGGTTGACTAATTGCTGAATTAATAGAAACTAATTGAGGTCTTTCTAAAGCTTCTAAAGCTTCTTGAGCCGATTTAAATCGTTTCTCCAAACTCGGTGCGATCGCGCGTTTCAACCAATTAGTTAAATTGGGGCTGAGGTTGGTTAAGTTTTCAAATTGAATTCTTAAATCTTTTTGGGGTAAATCGGCAGGATGAATTCCTATTACTAAATAAATTAAAGTGGCTCCTAAACTGTAAATATCCGATGCCTCAACTGCACGTCCGCCAAACTGTTCTGGCGGCATATAACCATAAGTTCCCACTAATGTAATCGTTCCTCCTTCTGCCGCAGCCAGGGTTTGTACCGCTCCAAAATCGACTAAATAAACTTGACCGACACTATGTCCAGAACGATTGGTTAATAATATATTACTTGGTTTGATATCGCGGTGAATAACTGAAGGTTTTTGGCCGTGTAAATAAATGAGAATTTCTAATAAAGATTTAGCAATTTGTTGAATTTCTTCTTCGTTAAATGTTCTTCCTTCTTTGAGATGTTCTTCTAGAGATTTTGCTTCGATATAAGTTTGTACTAGGGCAAATCCTTTAAGATTTGAGAAATTTATCTCGAAATAATCTAAATAACGAGGAATAGAAGGATGTGATAGATGGCGAAGGGTCTGTGCTTCTCTCTCGAAGAGTTTAAGATTATCCCATTCAAAATCACTATTAAAAATAAGTAATTTGAGGACAATGTTTTCTTGGGTTGTGAGGTCGCGGGCTAAAAAAGTTTGTCTGCCAGCTTTTTTACCTAATTGCTTGATAATTTCATAGCGATCGCTCAATATTTGACCGATTTTCAAGTCTCTATTTCCCATAATAATTATTCTTTTTAGAAAACGCGATCGCTTTTCAGTAATCAGTAATCAGTTATCAGTGACCGGAAGCTTATACTTTGGTCTAATCTACTGAAAATTGCTGTTGTTTTACCCAATCAATCCTATTGTAATAAATGCTCTCTTAATGCTACGTAATCCAAAAGTAGGGGACGGGGCTTTCAAGGTGGCGACGTAGAGACGCGATATATCGCGTCTTTACCATACACAGCCCTTCGCGAATGGTTATTCGCCCTCACGGGAATGGTTATAAGAGGCTCCCTTTGCAATTTTATTAATAGGTAGTGCGATTATCTTGCTCGCGCTTGGAGGTTTGTGAGCGAGACGCTGATACGACAATTACTACAATAAACCTTCAAAATTGCCCGCCAAATAATGTGTTCGACACAAATGACGTTGAATCTTACCGCTAGAGGTTTTGGGGATAGTACCTGGTTTCAAAAGTAGGATATCGTATACTTGCAACTCGTGTTGTCCAGAGACGGCTTTACGGATAGCTTGAATTAATTGCTTTGGTTCGATATCTTCACCCGAATTACCATTATTACTGCGTTTTATATAGTTGCGTTCTATTTCTGCTATGACAACTAACTTTTCTTCTCCTCCAATCTCTACAGAAAATCCAGCAGCGCAATTCGGTCTAATTAGAGAATGACTTTGTTCTACCGTCCATTCGATATCTTGAGGATAATAATTGCGACCGTTGATAATAATAATATCCTTAAGGCGACCCGTGACGAAAAGTTCGTCATCTTCGAGAAATCCCAAGTCACCAGTCCGCAGAAATGGCCCTTCGTTGGTGTCTGTGAGATAAGCATTAAAAGTATTTTTCGTTTCTTCTTCTTGATTCCAGTAACCCTGCGCCACGCTAGAACCCGATACCCAGATTTCACCCACTTCATAAGAAGCACATTGAATGAGCGTTTTGGGGTTGACAACAAGCACTTTTTGATCTACTAGACTGCGACCGCAACTTACAACCGTTCGAGCATTATCGCCATTGCTAGCAGCGATGACATGATGTTTTTCTAGAGCCTCTGCTTTAACGTTTTTGTAGGCGATCGCGCTCATTTTTTGACCGCCCGATACAATTAAGGTGGCCTCTGCCATACCATAGCAAGGATAAAAAGCTTCTCGGCGAAAACCGCAGGGTTCAAACATCTGCGCGAATTGTTCTAGAATTTCGTAACTAATCGCTTCGGAACCATTAAAGGCAAGATTCCAACTGCTGAGATCGAGGTTAGTGAGTTGTTCTGGCGTGACTTTGCGCGCGACCAAATTATAAGCAAAATTAGGCCCGCCACTGGTATTCGCTTTGTAGCGAGAAATCGCCTGCAACCAACGAATCGGACTTTGCAAAAACATGAGTGGCGACATAAGAATTACCGGAAACCCGCCGTAAAGGGGCTGTAAGACCCCTCCAATCAATCCCATGTCATGATATAAAGGCAACCAAATCACGCCCGTACTGTTGGGCGAATGCTCGAAGCAACGATAAATCCAACTTAGATTGTGGAGTAAATTGCGATGGGCGATCGCAACGCCTTTGGGTTCTGCTGTCGAACCGGAGGTATATTGCAAAAAAGCTAGCGTATCGCCGCTAAGAATAGGAAATTGCCATTTATCGGCTAAAGACTCGTCTAAATTATCCGTTGCTGCCCAGTGTAGCGTTTTTAATTCGGGAGATCGCTCCCATTGCCGTTCTAAATTACCCAAAACCGAACGCACGCTCAAAGCGACTTTCGGTTGCGCATCGGCTATCATCGTTTGCAGGCGAGTTGCCAAACGGTTAGGTCGGGGTGGATAAGCAGGAACGGCAATAACGCCAGCATAAAGACAGCCAAAAAATGCGACAATATAATCTAAGCCTGGCGGATAGATTAAAAGAGCGCGATCGCCCGGATCGCAAAAAGATTGGAGATAAACAGCAATCGTCCGTGCTTTGCGATCGAGTTCGCCGTAGGTTAGGCTAACTTCTTCGGTTTCTCCATCCGTCAAAAATGTATAGCCCTTCAGATCGGGTTGAGCGATCGCCCTATAGCGTAGCAAATCGACTAATGTAGTAGCTTTAACAGGATGTTCAAAAAAATTCATTCAATATAATCGATAGTTTGCAAAGTAAAATAACAGGCTTTTTTCAATAAATGTTAGCCTATAGCATTTTTTAGTTAAAGGAGATATATGGCGATCCAGATTCGCAAACTGGCACAAATGACACCACAAGACCTTGCGACCCTTCAAAAACGGTCTGAGCTAGATATTGACAAAGTATTGCCGATCGCGCAAACCGTTATCGATAAGATTAAGCAAGACGGCGATGCGGGAGTCGTCGAATACGCCAGAAAATTTGACTACGCAGACGCAACCGCAGAAAATCTGAAGGTTACAGAAGAAGAATTCGCTAAAGCAGAAGACGCGATCGAACCAGACGTTAAAGCAGCAATAGAACAAGCATTTACTAATATAAAAGCCGTTCACCAGCGCCAGATGCCCGAAGAAATGAACTTGGCGGAAATTGATACAGGGGTCTTCGCAGGAGAAAAAATAACGCCGATTCCCAAAGTCGGATTGTACGTTCCCAGAGGACGAGGCGCATTTCCTTCGATGATGTTAATGTTAGCGATTCCCGCCGTCGTTGCAGGCGTGGATCGCGTTATCGTATGCACCCCGCCAGACAAGCAAGGCAATGTAGAACCCGTATCTTTAGTCGCCGCACGGATGGCAGGCGTTAAAGAAATTTATAAACTAGGAGGAGTTCAGGCGATCGCAGCAATGGGACTCGGAACTCAAACCGTCCCCAAAGTCGATAAAATTACTGGCCCATGTAGCGTTTATGGCGCTGCTGCCAAACGGTTATTATTTGGAACCGTTGATGTCGGACTTCCCGCCGGGCCAAGCGAATCGATTGTTTTGGCAGATGAAACCACCGATCCCCAATTAGCAGCCTTGGATCTTTTAATTGAAGCAGAACACGGTTCGGATTCTGCGGCGTTATTAGTGACTCACAGCGAATCAGTTGCCCTCAAAGCAAGCGAGTATATCTCTCACTATCTCAAACAACTTCCCGATTGGCGAAGAGAGTTTTGCGAGCAAGGATTGTCTGCTTATGGGGGAATTGTGCTAACTTCCAACTTAGAAGAATCGATTCATTTCATCAACGAATATGCTCCAGAACATTTAGAGGTTTTGGTTAAAGATCCTTTTAGCGTCGTTGGAAAAATTAAAAATGCAGGGGAAATTTTATTAGGCGCTTATACCCCTTCTTCGATGGCAACCTATGCAATTGGCGTTAATGCGGTACTGCCAACGGGAGGATTTGCCCGTTCTTATTCTGCGGTTTCCGTTTATGATTTTCTCAAGCGATCGACCCTGGCATACGTCACGAGTGAAGGGTTTAATCGTCTCAAACAAACCACCCAAACTTTGGCCGCTTACGAAGAGTTTCCCGCGCACGGAATGGCGATTCGAGAAAGAGAAGGATTGCTAGATTTGGGGTGATTTTTGTTACGTAAGCGGACAAAGATAAATTGAGAGTTAAATAGCCTTGGGATGCAAAAGCAGTCATTTTCTATTCTTCATCGCCAGACAATTTGTGACATCCTCTTAAATGGTTATACTTGACAATTCAAAATAATGTCTAATTTACCGCCATTAAATACAGATACCATCTGGGCAATTTTAAAAGAAGAAATTGACGATGCAACGGTCAATCAATTGGTCTGGAATGCCCTCGGCTATCGCTATGACGATATAAACAAAAGATGGGATATCAGTCAAGTCGATCCCGAATGGCAACAAGAATACCCCGATCCTCCCGATTTTATTGCTAATAGACCGCCGACCGTTAAATTAACGCGATCGATTCCTCAAGAAAACAAACAATTATTAAAAGAAAAATTGGGATTTCAAGGCTATAAAATTGGAGAATTTGGCCCCAGACAAACGCGCCGCGCTACAGCAGCGAATTGGTTGCTTAGTTATCTGCAACAGTCTAGAAAGCTAGATCGAGACTAAAAAATTGCGATCGAAAAAAACTATCTTGCTCAGAACTAATCCTAAAAAATCCGTTAAAGTAAAAAGAGGACCGCTAACGCTTGCAAATCACGTAATATGCCCTCCTCTTCTTCCATTGCAGTTTGCGAACTTCCCTTATTTCCTCTACCGGAAGTTGTTTTATTTCCCGGTCGTCCCCTTCCTCTTCATATTTTTGAATTTCGCTACCGGATCTTAATGAATACGATCTTGGAAAGCGATCGCCGTTTCGGGGTGTTAATGGTCGATCCCATGACCGGGGAAATTGCCAAAATTGGCTGTTGTGCCGAGGTAATTCGCTTTCAGCGCTTACCCGACGATCGCATGAAAATTTTGACCTTGGGTCAGCAGAGATTTAGATTGCTAGAGTACATTCGCGAGAAGCCTTATCGAGTAGGATTGGTTGAATGGATAGAAGACGAACCGCCGACCCAAGACCTCAGACCACTTGCTAACGAGGTAGAAAAGTTGTTGCGCGATGTCGTCCATTTATCCGCTAAGTTGACCGACCAAAAAATCGACCTGCCAGATGATTTACCAAGTTTGCCGCTAGAATTGTCCTATTGGGTTGCGGGAAATCTCTATGGCGTTGCTAACGAGCAGCAGACGCTTCTAGAAATGCAGAATACAGTTGCTCGCTTGCAACGAGAATCAGAAATTCTCACCTCAACTCGCAGTCATTTAGCTGCTCGCACGGCACTCAAAGACGCACTCAATTAATCGATCGCGATCCCTTGAATTGGCAAAATGCTATAGCTACCAAAGGTTTTTACAACTTCGGTGTAGTTCGATAATTCGCTTAGCGCTTCTTGAGTCATGCGTCCTTCGAGATCGATAAAGAATAAATACTCTCCCAGCGATCGCTTGGTTGGACGAGACTCGATACGACTGAGGTTAATGTTTCTTTGGGCAAAAACTTGCAGGGTTTTCATCAGTGCGCCAGGAAGGTTAGCAGGGATGCTGTAAGCGAGAGACATTCGATCCCCTTCCGTTGTTGGTGTCAATCCAACTACCCAAAAGCGAGTGCAATTATCGGGATAGTCATTAATATTTTCAGCCAGAATCGGGACGTTATATAATTTTGAAGCACGGGGAGCCGCGATCGCGCCTGCATTTAAATTTTGGCTAATTTGCTGTACGGCTTCTGTTGTTGAGTTGGTTGGAATGAGTTGCACTGACGGAAGACGCAATTCTAACCATTTCTGACACTGTGCTAACGCTTGTGGATGAGAGTAAATTGTTTTAATCTCTTGTAGCGATTTTCCGTGGGACAAGAGAGTATTAGAAATCGGTAAAACGAGTTCTTGTTGAATTTGCAGTTTATCTAACTCCCAAAGCGTATCCAAGGTAATTGCTACGCCGCCTTCAGTAGAATTTTCTACGGGAACCATTGCGAGTTCCGTTTCTCCTTTGGCAACCGCTTGTAGAGTTTGTGCAATGCTAGGACAAGGACATAAGACAGATTCTTGTCCTTTTTCTTGCCATAACCACTTAGCATAAGCTAGTGCGGCGGTTTCCGCATTTGTTCCTTTTGGCCCAAGATGTGCAATAGAAATTGTCATAAATTACAACTTATAGTTTCTTCTACTATTTTTTCCCTCCAGAATAAAACATTATTTGACGATCGCTTTGACTAATTCATCAAACAACATTCTGACTGCCTTACTAGCGGGACTTAAACAAAAATCAAGCCCAAATATAGCCTAAGCTGGCTTTATAAGAAGCAAACAGGTCACGATTGAGGGTCAACCAATCAAAAAATCGGAACGACATAGCTGTTCTGAAAGCCTCTAAAGCAGAGCGTAAAAGTATTCAAAGGTTTGTCGGGCTTTTTCTCGAATTCTGGGTCTTGTTTCCCTTAATCATATGAATCGCGCCGGGGCGACTCGGATTGCTTTCGGTCAATACAAGGCTTGGAAGGTAGGGACTCACGGCAATAGCCAACCTCACGAAGCGCTGGTACAAGTTTCGCCTGTGCTAGTTCATCGGGATTTGAATAAGAATTTCATCAGAACGCGCGATCGCGTTTTTGAAGGGTTATTTGGCATCGACCAACACCATGGCTACGATTTGCCCCTAACTAATATCGGTCAAGCATCTGCTGGCTGTTTGGTGGGACGCACGCGCAAGGGACATCGCGAGTTTATGAGTTTGGTTAAAAGCGATCGCCGCTACCAAGAAAATCGTAACTATACGTTCATTACCACGATTATAGCGGGTGATGACTTGGTTAAGTCGATGGGACGCTAAATGTGGGGTTTTGATTGGTTTAACCATAATTTCTCGGTGCGATCGCTTGTCGTGCTGACGCTCATAAGCGGTAGCATTTGGCTCGCGGCGATCGATAACTCGGATCGATCGCGTTTTGCTGACTTGGCTTATTTTGGCGTTGGCGGGTATTTCGGTCAGTTAGTTCCGAGAAGGAAAGAATGAGCTATAAGGTGTTACAAACGAACGCCCCAATTCGCTTGTTCGGTTTTATTAAAATAGAGCATTCTTACTAGTTGAAAATAGTGACTTTCAAAATAATCCGATAAAATTTTATTAATCTCGGAATAATTGACGATTTCATTAAGGCTTTTGAGTTTATTAGTTAAACTTCTCGTGCCATGAGTCGATGATGGAGGCAATTTTTGGGCAATTTCATCTTTTAATCGTTCTATTTCTGGGAAATTAATAAGTTGTCGCGCGATCGCATAGCCATTCTCTTGAAGCTCTTGTAACATCCTGAAAGCATTGAAGAAATAAAATAGCTTTTCTTAATTTTAGTCACTCAAAAAATAAGCTATCTATTGACATAGACAGAAATAATTCTGTCCGTCCTTATGGTGAAAAATTTTTGTATAGAGTTAGGATAGCGCTATGGTAGCAATTCTCAGTTAGGTAACGTTAATTGATTTTTTATCTTGTTCCCTTTTCCCTTTTGCCTGTTTCCAAAACTGTGCCTAATTAATTTGAGAACCGCTATATTAAACTATTGCTAATACCAAAACTTTTAAAAAATTAAACATATGAAAACACTTGTAGATTATTCTTCGATTAATTCTTTACCCGAAATCTGGTCGATAACCGCCCAGAAATTCGGCGATATCGTTGCCCTGCACGACCCACATTCTAAACCAGAAGTCCTGCTGACTTACACTCAATTGTTAGAGAAAATTCAACAATTTGCAGCGGGTTTGCAAGCTTGCGGCGTAAAATCAGAAGCAAAAGTAGCATTATTTTCTGATAATAGTCCGCGCTGGTTCATCGCCGACCAAGGAATTATTATGGCGGGTGCAGCAAATGCGGTGCGTTCCTCTACCGCAGAGCGAGAAGAACTGCTTTATATTTTGAGCGATAGCGATAGTACCAGTTTAGTCGTAGAGAACTTAAGCACTCTCAAAAAAGTTCGCTCTCAATTGGATGATTTGCCGATTGAATTTGTCGTCTTATTGTCCGATGAAACTCCCAACCCAGACGAAACGCTCAAAATTCTCAACTTTAATCAATTATTAGAACTCGGCGCAAAACATACACTAACACCCGTTCGACAAACGAAAGAGACCCTAGCAACCTTAATTTATACTTCTGGAACTACTGGTAAACCCAAAGGCGTAATGCTCAGCCACGGGAACATTCTACATCAAGTGGTCAATCTTATTACCGTTCTGCAACTCGAACCAGGCGATCGCGTTCTCAGCATTCTTCCCTCTTGGCACTCCTACGAACGTAGCGGCGAATATTTTATTCTGTCGCGAGGTTGTACCCAAGTTTACACCAATATTCGCTCGTTTAAGAACGATCTCAAAGAATTTAAACCCGATCATATGATTGGCGTTCCCCGCCTGTGGGAGTCTCTTTATGAAGCGATACAAAAACAATTTCGCGAACAACCGCCAAGCAAACAGAAATTAGTTAACTTTTTCTTAGGCATATCCGAACGCTATGTCATCGCCAGACGCATCGCCCAAGGATTGCATTTGGAAAACCTCAATCCTTCTGGTGGAGAGCGTTTAATGGCTAATATAACCGCTATTTTACTAGCTCCCTTACACGCTCTCGGCGATCGCTTGGTTTATCAAAAAATTCGTCAAGCAACGGGTGGAAAAGTCAAAACCCTAATTAGCGGCGGCGGTGCGCTGGCGATGCACCTAGATACTTTTTATGAAATTATTAACGTTCCCCTGCTAGTAGGATACGGACTGACAGAAACTTCTCCCGTCACCAATGCGCGTACCTTAAAGCATAATCTGCGCGGTTCGGCAGGAAAACCGATTCCTGGAACGGAAATTCGCATTGTAGACCCCGACACTCGCCAAACGCTATCGCCCATGCAAAAAGGACTCGTCCTCATTCGCGGGCCGCAAGTCATGCAAGGCTATTATAAAAAACCAGAAGCAACTGCAAAAGCGATCGATCCCGAAGGTTGGTTTGATAGCGGCGATTTAGGAATGCTAACTCCTGCTAACGATCTCGTTTTAACCGGACGCGCCAAAGATACCATCGTCCTCAGCAATGGAGAGAATATCGAACCCCAACCCATCGAAGATGCTTGTATCCGCAGTCCTTACGTCTCTCAAATTATGTTGGTCGGTCAAGACCAAAAAGCCCTTGGTGCTTTAATTGTGCCTAATTTAGAAGCTTTGGCGCAATGGGCGCAGTCTCAACAACTCAACTTAACTTTCCCAGATCCTAGCGCCTCTCGCGACGAGATAGTCCGTAGCGATCTCTACAGCAAATCCGTTCGCGAATTATTCCGTCAAGAATTGAATCGAGAAGTCAAAAACCGTCCTGGATATCGTCCAGATGACCAAATTAAAGTTTTTGAGTTGATTTTAGAACCTTTTTCGGTCGAAAATGGCACGATGACGCAAACATTAAAAGTTAAACGTCCGGTTGTTGCCGAACGGTATCGCGATATGATTGACGGGATGTTTGAAAAGTAGTCATTGGTCATTGGTCACAAGTCATTAGTCATTGGTCAAAGCGTATATTTGACTCTGAGCAAAAGACAAAGGACAAAGGACGAAAGACAAAAAACAAAGGACAAAATTTATGGACGATACCAAAACTAGCTTGCTCTTAAAACGACCAGTCACTGTAAAAGTTATTGTTACTTCTCGTTGGAAAGATGAGGTACAAACGCAATTAAAACAGCAAATTGGTCAGCTTGACTCTGATATGCAACGATTAGAAGCACAAGGACAAAGAGCGATCGCAGAATTGCAAAAACAAAGTTTAACGCCGCCTGGCCCTCAAATCTCTCAACAAATTGATAACATTCAAATTCAAGTCAATCAGAAAAAAAGCGAGATAACTTGACGAGAAAAAATCAATTTCATCCAGCAGATGCAACAGGTACAGTTATTAGAATTAGAGCAAGAAGTAGTCCAAGCGCAGATGGAAAGCTTTTTTCGCATAGAAAAAGGTGAAAACTTGGTTCAAAAATTAAATGTCGAAATTGTGGTCAGAGATGGTGTCGTTGAAGACATTCGTGGCGAGCTTTAGATTAGTATTAGTTCTGTAGTGCGAGCATCTCTACCAGCAAGACGCTCGTACTGACTCTCCATTAATGAGGTGAAGGGCGATCGGGCTTTGATGATGCTATCACTTGCGCGATCGCTGGTTTGTTTAACCTCTGAAAATTCAACAAATGATTTTCTTGCACAAAAACTTTAGGAAAAATAAGGTCGTCGCAAACAAAGCGACAACAAAAAAAGGTAAGTAATCGAAGATTTTTTTCATTGGGTCAATTGTTTCGATTATCAGAATGAACGTTCGAGGCGTGTAATGTAGAGGCAGCGTTTACGAAGTCGGGAGTCGGCAGTATAATGTTCCCCCTTAAGTCTTCCTTGTCCCCTTATCTCTTCAGTGTCCACTATTTTAGGTTTAAATATGCTCGCCGGAGTTAAAAATAGATTTTTACTCACCAGTTTCCCCATCATCATTTATAAACAATTTTAATAAAGAAACAAATCTTTACGTTTTAGACGTGATACAATATGAAATGAAATAAATGCTGAAATCTTAGTCATAGTAAAGGTTTTGCTCTAGTTAGCCAAACTGATAACTTCTCAAAACCGAACGATTGTAACGACAGATTAAGCGAAAACCCTCGATAATATGGAATAGTTTGGCACTTTTAAACAATGTTTTCTAAGCAAGTAACCGATTCCAAAGCCTATCAGTGGTTCGAGGAGCGTCTGGAAATTCAAGCGCTCGCTGATGATATCACCAGCAAATACGTTCCTCCCCACGTCAACATCTTCTACTGCCTGGGTGGAATCACCCTGGTTTGCTTCCTCATCCAGTTTGCTACTGGATTTGCGATGACTTTCTACTATAAACCAACCGTCACCGAAGCATTTACCTCTGTTCAGTACATCATGAACGAGGTTAACTTTGGCTGGCTGATCCGCTCCGTCCATCGCTGGTCTGCGAGTATGATGGTGCTGATGATGATTTTGCACATCTTCCGCGTTTACCTGACTGGCGGTTTCAAAAAGCCTCGCGAGTTGACCTGGATCACTGGAGTCATCATGGCTGTTATCACCGTTTCTTTTGGTGTAACGGGTTACTCGCTACCTTGGGATCAAGTAGGTTACTGGGCTGTTAAAATCGTGTCTGGCGTACCTGCGGCAATTCCCGTAGTAGGCGACCAAATGGTCGAGCTAATCCGTGGTGGTACTAGCGTCGGACAATCGACTCTGACTCGTTTCTACAGCTTACATACCTTTGTATTTCCCTGGTTAATGGCAGTGTTCATGTTGGGTCACTTTTTGATGATCCGCAAACAGGGAATTTCTGGTCCGTTATAATTTAGCGAACAGTCTCTCATCAACAGAAATCTGATAATTTTTAAGACAAAATAGCTAAGAGCTTTTATAGCTGTTAGCTTTTCTCAGATTACTGGTAACTGAAAAAACATGAAAACTACCGATCCTGAGATATTTTAAGGAGAAAACAAACGCATGGCAATTGTTAAAAAGCCGGATTTAAGCGATCCAGAACTCCGTGCCAAGCTAGCCAAAGGTATGGGTCATAACTACTACGGCGAACCTGCTTGGCCTAACGACTTACTCTACGTATTTCCCGTTGTTATTCTAGGAACGATTGGATTGTGCGTTGGTTTAGCCGTCCTCGACCCCGCGATGATGGGCGAACCTTCTAATCCTTTCGCTACTCCTTTAGAGATTCTTCCTGAATGGTATCTCTATCCAGTTTTCCAAATCTTGCGCATTTTACCTAACAAACTTTTAGGTATTGCTTGTCAAGCTTTGATTCCTCTGGGATTGATGCTTATTCCTTTTATTGAAAGCGTCAACAAGTTCCAAAATCCATTCCGTCGTCCAGTTGCTACCGCAATGTTCCTGTTTGGAACCGTAGTAACGCTGTGGTTGGGTGCTGGCGCTATTTTCCCAATTGATAAATCTTTGACTCTTGGTTTGTTCTAGGACAAGTTGAGTTTTAATTGAATACCTGCGGTTGATTCTGAAAAAGAGCGATCGCAGGTTTTTTGATGGCTAGTCATAAATAAAATTATGAATTATGAATTATGAATTATGAATTATGAATTATGATATAAGTCCCTAGCTTTAAAAACTTGGGACGCTCATCTTACCAATTCTCAATTTTTAGAACTCGGAATTAGGGAGTTTAGGAAGAAAGTAGTTTAGTTGTTCAGTAAAGACGCGATATTACCCTACGGAAATCTTTACCCTACGGGAAGCTTATTCAACAGGGAACGCATCTCTTCCTTCTCTCCCTTGTCATCCTTATTATTTATTTACCTCGCTACTGTTATCCGTTTTAATTTCTGGGACGATACTGGGTTTTTGTGCATCTTCCCAACCCGCAGGACGCTTGGAGTTGTACCACGCGATCGAACCGATACTAACCGCAGCAATAAAACCAACAACGTAAACAGCAACAAAATAAACGGGAAATGTTCCTCTTGCCGCAGCTTCCATAAATAGATACATAATGACTTATTTTTTAACGTAACTTTACATAGATTATCAGAAATTGATATACCAGCGTGCAAATTTTTTAACTATTCTTCTTTACGAGAAGCCGGAGGAGCAGGAGGAGCGAACTTTGGAGCGGGTGCGGGTACAGCCGCGGGAGCAGGTGCAGACCGTTCGACTCGTTCGACAGTCGTTCGACGACGACGTAAAGAACTTGAAGAACGAACGCGACGAGAAGAACTTTCGGGTTGATTATAAGTAACGGTTTGTCGGCTTCGTCTAATGCGTCTGCGCCTTCTGGGTTGAATGGATTCGTTAGTAGCGCCCACAATTGGCGAACCGTCGCTAGTAGCGCGAACTGTGCTGAAATTGTAATAGCTGCGTTTGGGTTTAATCGGTTCTGCTTTAATCGTTGCTTTACGACCCTCAATTTGATTGGGAAGATTGGGAAAAGTTTCAATCGGAATATCTTCAACTGCTTCGAGCATAAATTGTCGCCATAGCACTGCTGCCATGCTACTAGCGCCCCAAGTCTCCTTATTATTGTCATTTCCCAGCCAGACCCCCGTCACTAATTGGGGAATATAACCGACAAACCAGAGA
Organism: Candidatus Altimarinota bacterium; assembly: GCA_012031035.1. Classification (GTDB taxonomy): domain Bacteria; phylum Cyanobacteriota; class Cyanobacteriia; order Cyanobacteriales; family Microcystaceae; genus Hydrococcus. Next base: position 63,316 of record JAAUUT010000010.1, read on the forward strand.
TCGCGAGCTTTATCGGAGGTTCCGGTTTTCCCTGCTACGGGTCGTCCGATTTGTGCGGGAACGCCCGTTCCACCATCGACAACGCCTTGTAACATCCAGGTCATAATCGATGATGTATTGGGGTCGAGTGCTTCTTGGGGTTGAAATTGAGCTTGATAGAGAATGTTGCCTTTGCGATCGCGAATGCGACTAATCCCGTAAGCTTTTTGATGAATGCCTTTATTGGCAAGGGTTCCGTAAGCGCTAGTTAATTCCAAAAGATTGACTTCTGAAGCCCCTAAAGCCAGAGAATAGGTCGGTTGAAGCTTCGATTCGATTCCCATTTGCTGGGCTAGTTTAACAATTGGATTCCAACCTACGTCTACCAGAAGTCGCACGGCGATGACGTTAAGCGATTTAGCGAGGGCAGTTCGCAGCGGAACTTGAGCGCCGCTATAGCTATCGCCATAGTTTTCTGGTTTATAACCATCAACTACATATTCTGCATCCATAAAACTTTTGTTGGGAGAAATCCCCGCTGCGATCGCGGTAGCATAAACAAAAGTTTTAAAAGTCGAACCGGGTTGACGCTTGGCTTGCGTGACGCGGTTGAATTGATTGTTCCTGAAATCAGTCCCTCCTACCATCGCTCTAATTTGACCGTTGCGCGGGTCGATAGCAACCATTGCCGCTTGAGAGAAACGCTGCCATTTTCCATAGCGTTCTACGGCACTTTCTAGCTTTGCTTCGGCTGCTTGTTGCCAACGACTATTCAGCGTGGTTTCAACAGTCAGACCGCCTGCTGCGATGGCTTCTTTTGAGATGTGTTTGGTCAGTTCTTTTTCGATGTAATCAGTAAAGTAAGGTGCTTGTCGTTCTAGACGTTTTAGCTTGCTAGGTTTGACTTCTAGCGGCGATGCGATCGCCTCTTCGGCTTCTTGGGCGGTAATAACCCCCTGCGCTTGCATGGTTTTGAGAACGATATCGCGACGTTCTTTAGCCGCTTGAGGATTTTCTAGGGGAGAATAAACGCTTGGTGCAGGGACGATTCCAGCTAAGGTTGCTGCTTCGACAAGAGTGAGGTCGCTGACAGGCTTGCTAAAATAAACCCAGGCAGCATCGGCAACCCCATACGCGCCCGAACCCAAATATACCAGATTAAGATAGCGTTCTAAAATTTGGTCTTTGGTAAAATTGTCCTCAATTTCCTTGGCCAAACGCATTTCTCGATATTTTCGTCCGATATTGCGTCCCTGATTGAGAAAAACAATCCGTGCTAGCTGTTGAGTAATCGTACTGCCGCCTTCTACTACGCCTCCCGCTTGTAGGTTAGCAAAAATTGCTCTGGCAATCCCTGGAAAATCTACGCCTCGATGTTTCTGAAAGCGACGATCCTCGCTAGCAATAAAAGCTTTTTTTACGGGTTCTGAAATTTGCCAAATTTTCAGTTTTTCGTGAGTTACGTTACCGATTTCTCGCAGCACCGCCCCGTCAGATGCTTTAATTGTTATCGTTCCTGGAGGGGCATAGGTCAAAACATCTTCTACCGAATCTGGCAGACCGCTTTCAAGCTGCAAGACTCCCATTCCTAGTACGAGCGCCCCACCGCCCAGACTAACACTAGCACCTAATAGAAGCCAAAATCTAGGACTGCGATCGCGCAAGGTTCTCTCAGAGAATTGTTTGACTTGACCCGAAAGATGGGTAATTCCTTCGGGCAAGCTTAGAGAATTTCGTCGTCTGCGTTGTCGTTTGCTAGGTTGAGACGTTGATGGCGATTCGATGGAGACGCTAGAATTTTCATCGTTAGAATTGGAATCTATCTCTAACTTCTCGGCAATTGAGTGTAGGACTTGACTCAACCGTTTTTTAAGTTTTGGATTAAACTTTTTTACCACGATACCTTACTGCCGCGATCGCTACTGGTAATCTTCTGACTAAATCTTAAGCTATCTAGTTGCGCATATGATATCTCATTTAATTTTCATCATTCATAATTCATAATTCATAATTTTTCTAGTCACTGGTTGCGGATTTAAGCTGTTCCCACCAGATATTCAAGGATAATAGAGAACGGGTGCCCAAAGACTGGTAAGAATGGCTGAAATTAGCGAAATTCGTTGATAATCTTTGAAAATATTTTCATAATCGCGAAATTGATAGATAAAGTGTTGAACTGCGATCGCGGTTTGGGCAACAATTACCATCGCAAAAACAATTATCGCGACAGAAATAAAATCTTCTTTGATATATCGCTGTTTTTGGAGTTTTGCTGTGACAAAAGCGACCAAAACCAGAGAAATAACGTGAGAAGGCCCAGAATGGGGAGTCGAGGTCATCCCGTCTTGAATCATTCCTAAAGTCAAACCCGCTAAAATGCTTGGAAAAACTTTTCGTTTGAGACTCCAAGCAACTATCCAAATTAAAAACCAATTGGGAGCCATTCCTAACAATTCCATCCCTGGCAAACGAGTTAGCATTAGGAAGCAACACAACAGTACCGAAGCACCAGTAATCAATCCGTTGAGAATTTGGCGCTGCTGGGAAGATAATTTCGTCAGCTTAATCACTTTGATTCCAAATCGCTATGAAAGGGATGGACGATAACCCACTCTAAATCGTTGATGGGCGCAGTTAGGATAATTTTAGCTTCGGGCGCAGGCCCTTTTTCTAAATCGACCGATTGAACGCGACCGATAGGCAATCCAGCAGGAAATAATTGACTGACGGGAGAGGAAGTTACCGTGTCGCCAGGTTTAATATCGGGAACTTTTTCAAAAAACTCCATAACAGCGATTTGGGAGCTTTTCCCTTTGATTAACCCCATAGTACGGCTGCGACTAACAGTAGCGCCAACGCGACTTGTGGGGTCGCTAACCAATAAAATACGGCTGGTATTGGGGGTAACTTCAATAACTCGACCGACTAATCCACCAACTCCCGTTACAGCGAAACCTTTTTTGATACCATTTTTAGTCCCGCGATCGATAATAACTTGCTGCCACCAATCATCAGCGCTACGTCCGATAATTGAAGCAGTAATAGCTGATTGCTTGCTTTTTTCAAAATAGCCTAAGAGTTGTTTTAATTGCTGATTTTGCTTCTCTAACTCGGTCAATCGTTGTTCTAACTCTATAATTCTCGCGTTAGTAAGCTTGTTGGCTTTTACTGAAGCAGGTTCGGATTGAAATGGACGAAGACCCAGAAATAAACCTCTTGAATGGCTGCTCCTTGGGTTTGGCGGACTATCCAAGCAGTTCCGATGACAGAAATTGTCAAAACAGCTTGTACTCCAAGCCGAGTCCATTTTATTCGCCGTACCGTAAACATAATAAATAGTTTGTAATTCGCGCCTCGTAATTAAAATATTTTAATTACAAATTAATAGATGGCGCGAAGTGCTTAACCCAATCAATGACTCTATGTAAGAATCTAATTCATTCTATTTAGTTCCTGGTTGTAAAAGCCTTTTCACTGACTCAACAATAGCAGTTTCATCCTGAAATTCGGAATTATCGATCTCTAAGTCCCACGGAAGATCGACCAGCAATGCACGTTCGTTAATTTCTTTTAGTCTGTGGTCTGAAACAGGGATATGAACTGATACATCTCTCGTCATCACCCGATTTATACAAGTATCCGGTGGAGTTATCAAATGAACCATGAACACACGGAAGGCTTGATGTAGAGCAGCTAACAACTCTGGGAAAGTGTGGGCTGTGCCTGTTGATTCAATACAAAGTATGGAATGAGATTGAGCCAGATCGTCTAGTTTCTCTAACACAATTTGGAATCCTCTTTGCTCTAATAGGATTCCTGCTAATTCTGGTTCTCGCTGAAGAACTTCAAGAAAGATAGATTCGATTCGCAGGAACTTCACATCTAGATATTTCTCCAAAACGCTACCAGTAAATGTTTTGCCAGATCCTTTCAGTCCTACTAGCAACAACAAATTACAAGGTTTTGTGTTGAAAGACGTGTACATATCGTAATTATGAATTGCGATCACTGACAACAGTAACAACTTTAAGATTGGAAAGCCTTTCCGACCACTTCATAGGCTGTCTCCCCAATACTACTCAGATCCGCTAACCATCATTTCTTATACAGTAGGAGCGAACGACCGTTCGCTCCTACCAATTGAAAATTAAAATTTACAGACAATTAAGCTAAACGGGCGCTTTCGCTAAGAATCCGTTCTAATATTTTTGGATTTTTTAAAACTTCCCCCGTTCCTTTGACGACGCATCTGAGAGGATCTTCGGCGATGTGGGTAACGATTCCGGTTTCATGGCTAATCAAAGTATCTAAGCCTTTCAACAAGGCTCCTCCTCCAGCTAACATAATACCGCGATCGATAATATCGGCCGCTAATTCGGGTGGTGTCCGCTCTAGGGTGCGCTTGACAGCATCGATAATAGCTGATAGAGGTTCTGCCATGCTTTCGCGTATTTCTCCCCCTTTAATCGTAACCGTTCGAGGCAATCCAGACATTAAATGCAAACCCCGAACTTCCAGAAAAGGATCTTCGTCTTGCATGGGATAGGCAGAACCTAGTTTAATCTTGATGTCTTCTGCGGTTCGTTCGCCAATCACTAGATTGTGAACTTTTTTCATGTACTGGATAATAGAATCGGTTAGTTCGTCGCCTGCAACTCGTACCGATTCGCTTAAGACTCTTCCTTGCAAACTTAAGATAGCGACTTCTGTCGTCCCGCCACCAATATCGATAATCATGGTTCCCGTTGCTTCGGTTACGGGAAGTCCCGCACCTAGTGCCGCTGCAATCGGTTCGTCGATTAATCCTACTTCTTTAGCTCCCGCACGAGTTGCTGCTTCTATCACGGCCCGACGCTCAACGCCTGTTATACCGCTAGGAATGCCAATCACCATGCGAGGATTGCCTAAAGGATTTCCTTCATGGGCGCGACGAATAAATTCTGATAACATGATTTCGGCGCTATAGAAGTCGGCAATTACTCCGTCGCGCAGAGGACGCAAAGCGATAACATTGCCAGGAGTGCGCCCCAACATTTTTTTTGCTTCTTCGCCAACCGCCAGGGGATTTTTATCTTGGTCGATCGCAACAACAGAGGGTTCTTCTAATACAATACCTTTACCCGACACATAGACCAATGTGTTTGCCGTTCCTAGGTCTATGCCCATATCTCGCGATAAAGAAAAACGCTTAAAAAGATTCACAGACTACCTCGCCCCAATTAATACACAATGCTGCTGGTCATTTCGCTCGATCGCAATCGTCGATGTGGATTTTAGTATGTTTTTCTTCATAAGTCTAGTGAGATAGAATAAAATGTTCCCGAAAATTTTACATTTTTCGGCTAAGCACTATTATCTACACAGTTGAGCGGTAATTCTACTCTCAAACGATAGGTTATTGGTTAGATTGCTATAGATATTTAGAGCGATTACCCTTTGGGGTAGCGGCAAAGCCGATCGCGATTTATAATTAAGGTATATTTGTACTATTTAGTTAGTAAGAATAGGAATTAAGCTAATGAGTTTGAATATCGTACACTTAGTAGGTCGCGCGGGTAGAAATCCAGAAACTAAATTTGTTGAATCGGGTGGGTCGTCCTATGCTTTGTCTAATGTCACGATAGCAGTGAGACGACCGACGAGTAAGAATGACGAACCCGATTGGTTTAATCTCAAATGCTGGGGGAAAACAGCAGAAATTATGGAAAATCACGTCCGAAAAGGCAGTTTAATCGGCGTGCAAGGGACTTTAACCATTGAAACTTGGACGGATAGAGATACGGGAGCAGAGCGATCGACTCCGGTTATTAAAGTCGATAGACTAGATTTGTTAGGATCTAAGCGAGACAATGAAATTGAGATGTAATCTTAACTGAAATTACATCTGAGCGGCGTGTAAAGCCGCACCAATTAATCCGACTTTTGAATTGAGAACGATATAGATGGGGATTTGGTCGAGGACAGAACTAACTCGACCTTTAGTTTTAAAGCTTTTAAAAACTCTCCTCGTTGCATGAGCGGTAAAATTTTAGTAGCAATGCCGCCAGCTACATATAGTCCTCCATGAGGTAAAAATTTTAAAGCCAGATTTCCGGCTTCGTTTCCATAAGCTTCAACAAACAATCTCATAGTTTGTTGACATAAGTAGTCAGTTTGCGCGATCGCAGCTTTTGAAATTTCTGCGGCTAAATCGACAGTTTTTTCTTCTTTTCCGAGTTCTTGCAGCCAAGTTTTATAAATTTGAGCCATTTCTGAGGAGGATTGTGAGTTATCTTTATCCCAGAGAAATTGATAAATCGAAACGATTCCCATTCCCGATACGACCCTTTCGACAGAAACTCGTTCTAGGTTATTTTTTTCGAGGATGTAATTAAGCAGTTGAAATTCTAGTGCAGAACGAGGGGCAAAATCTACGTGACCGCCTTCGCTACCGTAAACTCGATATTTCCCTTCAGAAGATGGCGTTAAAAATCCTTCGCCCAATCCCGTTCCTGCGCCTAAAATAGCGATGGGAGCATTGCGATCGCGCTTTCCCTCTTGTAGCACGTAAAGATCTGGTTCTGACAATCCTAATACGCCATAACCAATGGCAGAAAAATCGTTAATTAAGCTAATTTGGGAAATAGAGAGTTCTTTTTGGAGGCGATCGCTTTCTAAAGACCAGCTTAAGTTAGTTAGTTTGGCAGTATTGTTACTAATTGGCCCTGCAATTCCAAAACAAGCTTTTTCGACGGTTGGTTTTTCCCCCAATTGTTCGGTTGCTGCTGCGAGAAACCGACAAACGATAGGAACTAAATCTGGAAACTCTTTACTTGCATAACTATGCTCGTGAAGTGTCGTCAGGACTGGTAATTGCTGCATTGTTTCTGGCGATTCAGTTTTTACCAGACGCAGAATAGTTTTAGTTCCGCCAATGTCTCCAGCTAATACAATTGCCATAGTGCGCTGTTGTGCTTTGAGCTTGTATCTTTTATCTAACCAAGGAGACAGTTAAAAGTCAAAAGCCCAAAGTCATAATTTTTTATAGTTATTTTGAGTCGCGATCGCTAGACCTTTTCAATTTCTAGAAAGTTTATCGAAGAAAATTGATAGCGATCGCTTGTAATAAAACTGTCACTCTCATTATTAGAGTTAGACTTTTTGCTATCTTTGGAACTATTTACAGGTATACCACTGGAAAACAAAAATCAAAATTTGTCTCATTATTAAAAATAGCTGCGATCGCGATAATAATTATTGCTATTGACTAAATCGTAATAGAAAGAATTGGGAAAATACCAAAAGAAATACGAAAAAAATAAAATAATCTCAAACCAATAGCTTTACAAAATTGAGAAAAAAATTGTTCAAAATTTTTGATATAAAATTGTACTCATTTGCTTGGGCAAAGGTTAAACTAAACCTATCAAAATTAATCCAATCTAACTCACTAAATTTATAAACTTTAAAATCTTTACTTTCCTTTAGGTTTAAACCAAAATCATGCCCAGGCAACCTGTTGCTAAAAGTTGCGATTGCTGTCAAACGCCTGTCGCGATTAGATATCGCATTCAATATGACGAAAGCGAACAATGGTATTTAGTTTGTCCCAATTGCTGGGAGCAAGTTTCTTACAATAATCCTTACTATCGCTACGGAGGAACTTGGAAAGCAAAATAGCGGAAACAAGAATAACCTTCACTCTCGTCAATACGATCGAGTTAATTTCACTGGATTGAATGATATAAACGAAGATATCTATTTGGTAAAATTTAACGGTTCAAGGCGCAAGCCTTGCTAATTCATACTAAAACAAACAATGGAACTAAAAATTGGCTGGCTTTATCCTACCTTAATGAGTACCTATGGCGATCGCGGAAACGTCATTTGTATAGAACGTCGCTGTCAGTGGCGAGGGATTGATGTCTCAATCGTTCCTCTCGACCAACAAACCGATGCAACTGAATTTAAAAATGTCGATCTTATCGTTGGCGGTGGCGCACAAGACCGACAGCAAGAAATAGTCATGCGAGACTTGCAAGGTTCTAAAGCAGAAGCGTTGCGCGACAAGCTCGAAGCAGGTACGCCTGGCATATTTACCTGCGGTTCTCCCCAACTCCTCGGTCATTATTACGAACCTGCTTTTGGACAGAGAATTGAAGGGTTAGGATTACTCGATTTTGTCAGCAAGCATCCCGGTCCGCAAGCGAAGCGCTGTATCGGTAACGTTGTCTTTGAAATTACTGCTTCTCCCCTAGCGCAAGAATTGAGAGCAATGCTAGGAGAACCGCCGATTGTTATAGGATTTGAGAACCACGGCGGACGGACTTATCTAGGGGACGTTGCACCGTTGGGTAAAGTAATGAAAGGCTATGGCAATAACGGTGAAGATGGGAAAGAAGGAGCATTTTATCGCAACGCGATCGCAACTTATTCTCACGGCCCTTTGTTGCCTAAAAATCCTTTTGTTGCAGACTGGTCGATCAAAACTGCCTTGCAACAGAAATATCAAAATGCAATTGTCTTAACAAAACTTGATGATTCTTTAGCGTTGCAAGCTAGAGATGCAATGTTTAAACGATTAGACTTACCTAGCTTGGTCAAGACACCCTAAACTATTGATATACAATATTTTGCAATTGGCAATTCTCAATTGCAATTGCATTGCAGAGGAGTTGCCAAATAACGATAAGAGCAACCAGAGATTATGACTGGAAAAGTATTAAATAATGGCACGGCGGGTATTCTTGTCCTGATTCTTCCCATTGCAATGGCGCTAGTAGTAATTTTTACTGCTTGGCCATTACTGTTAGTCCTCATTGCCCTCGCTATTGGTTTAAAAATTTGGGACAATTACCAATGGCAAAGATGGTCTGGGCAACTCAATCCCTCTTTCAATCAACTGATTAAAGATAACAAAGGCGCTTTGACGGTGATGGATTGGTCGCTCAAAGCGAATTTAACGGGAAGGGCAGCCCAGCGTTTTTTAGAAAGAAAGGCTCAAGAATACGGCGCTCAACGAAAAGACTACCAAGACAAAGGCACAGTTTATTATTTCCTAACAGTTAGTGCCTTGGGAACTATTTTTGATGATAGCGAGTTACTTGCCAACGAAGAAGAAGCAATGGAAAAGCCACCCGCTTCTACTACCTCTCGGTCAGTAACTAGTCCTCCAGCGCCTCAGAAACCTTCGTTTAGCGAACTCGCTCAACTGGCTCATCAAAAAGAAGAAACTAAACCCGAACCAGTTGCAATGCCTCTCCAGGAAGCGGAATCGGTTGCGTCTCCGACCGTTGTCGAAGAAGCTAAACCCGAACCCGTAAAAGCGGTAGAAATTGCCTCTCCTGCGCCTACTCCCGAATCAAAAAAATTAACTCTGACGCAAGCCGACCTCGCCAAGCGCCTCGATATCCATCCCAGTACGGTAGGGCGGCGTAAAATGGGTTCGGACTTTCCTGAATGGAGTCAGAGCAAAGATCCTGAAGGCGTTGCCTGGAAGTATTTAGCAAAAACTGAAAAGTTTGTTCCGGTGGAATAAGCGATCGCTTCCGCAATAATTCGGTAGTGCAAGCGTCATGCTCGCGAGCAAGCTTATCCTGAGTGAAAGCCGAAGGGATGCTCGCACTACATAAATTATGAACGATTAAATGGATTTGCGATCGCCCGAACACTTAGGTAAATTATTGTAAATTTTGTATTGACAACTGTTTAGTTTGTTCGAGAGAAGCAGCAATCAGTTCTTTACCAAAGTGTTGCACTCGCTTGACTAAAGCATCGCCAGCTAGTTCTGGCGAACCTGCATCAAAAGGTGGTGCGGGGTTATATTCAAGTAATAACTGAATCGTTTTGGCAGTTTCTTCATCGTAGAGTTGAGCCGTCAAAATCAAGCCAAAATCAATACCAGCAGTTACGCCACCCCCTGTAATCCGGTTGCGATCTACGACCACTCTTTCAGTTCCTACCTCAACCCCAAGCATCGCTAACTGGTCGCGAAATGCCCAGTGACAAGCAGCGCGATAGCCTTGCAGCAGTCCAGCCGCCGCTAGAATGAGAGAGCCACTACAAACTGAGGTAATATATTTGGCATTCTTGGCTTGTTGCTGAAGAAATGTCAGCACTTCAGAATCGCGCATCATCGCTATCTGTCCCATCCCGCCGCCAGGTACGCAAACAACATCCAAAATAGGACAGTTATCAAAAGTAGTTGTGGGCAAAATAGTTAATCCCTCGTTACTCGTCACTAGTTCTAACGTTTTCCAGACCAGATGAACGCGAGTATTTGGCATTAAAGCTAAGACTTGATAGGGGCCTGTAATATCAAGTTGAGTCATTCCAGGATAAGTTAGCAGACCGATTTGGTATTGGGTTTGTCGTGTCATGTTTTAACTTTTTTTAGCTTGTGCTATCGACTATCGTAGAAATGGCGATCGCGTCTGTATAGTCCTCAACTGGGTACATTTTTTGTTCTATGACGAATTCTCTTCATAACATCATTTATTCCATCGCTTCTGCTAGTAACGAAGGCGAATTGCAATCGCGTTTTATGGATACTGCTGGCAAGTATTTTGAGGTTCCACGCTGGGGGATATATTTATTTGATGAAGGAGCAAACCTGAGTGCGGTCGATGTTTGTGGAATCCCTAATGCAGAGACGTTTGTCGAACTGTATCAAAATGTCGGACGAGATGTTGACCCAGTGCGCAATTATGTTATCAATCGCCACGTACCAGCGCATGAGGCATTAGTATTCCCCGATGGCGGATGGAAACAATGCGAACTCTATAAAAATTGTTGTGGATATTACGACCACGAACATATCATGATGGGGCCGATTGTAGGTGGCGGTAACATGGTTGGTGCGGTTTATTTTGCTCGCGTCGGCGACTCTCCTGCTTTTACCAGCGAAAATTTACTCGATTTGGGAGCTATTTGTTCTCATTTATCGGCTAGCTTAGCGTTAGCGCGATCGCAATCTTATCTCTCTAAAAATCCCAAACTAGCAACTCGTTTAACCAAACGCGAATTAGAAATTGCTGAGTTAGTCGCTCAGGGATTGACCAACGCTGCGATCGGTAAAAAACTTTGGATTACGCATAATTCAGTCAAACAAGCACTCAAACGAATGTTTTGTAAGCTTGAGGTTGCTTCTCGTGTTGAAATGGTGGCAAAGCTTCAACTTTTGAACAATAAATAAACAAAATAGAAATAGGTTTCCCGTGCGAGAAATTCCATCTGACTCTTAAAACTGCGATAGCGAGTGGTTAGAGTTGGCGAAGGATAAGCATCCATTCCTAAATCCTGCGCCATTAATACGGATCGTTTTAAATGGAGTGGATCGCTAACAATGAGAAACTTTTTTAAATAGTGAGAATTAGCAACTTTTTGAGCATACATTAGGTTTTGGCGGGTAGTACGAGATTTAGTTTCGATCGCGATATCGGCTTTTTTAACTCCCCGCGCGATCGCATAATTCATAGCGACTACTGATTCAGCAGGTTCGTTGACTTCGCCAACGCCACCCGTAAAAATAATCTTTTGTATGTCTCCTTTTTGATAAAGCGCAATCGCATGGTTAATTCTTTCTCGAAAAACGGGAGATGGTTTTTCTTCCCACACCGCCGCGCCTAATACAATCGCTGCGTCAGCTTTCGTAACAGTTTTTTGAATGCCATAAAAATAAATATTTACTGCTACGGTAAAAACTGCTACCAGTAAGGCTGATAAGATAGAAAGTAAAATTAAAATAATCTTTTTAACTTTCTTATTTAATTTTTTAGCCATGAGTAAATAGTTTAAATAATGCCTTTAACAGCGAGCAGTTACTAAATTTAATAACTGCTCGCTGCTTTAATTTTTTAACACATTTAGATTGTCAAAATTTTTTTGTGCATACTTCTGAAACTATCAACCAATAATTAGATGAGTGTAGTTAGTTTTTTCGCTATTGTTGCGATCGCACGCTTGGGCTTTCTCAATCTCTAAAAATTCTTGCCCTTCCTAGCCTGCCATTAGGCATTAAAGTAAAGCCATCGCGAGTGTTATAGATAGCTAAAATTCCTACACTGCCCTAGCCTTGAGAATAGCAAACCCAGTAAAACTATGATTGGCTTACTTGAATCGAAAACTCATGTAGAACGCCTAACCAACGAATCTCAAAGTTTTGTTACTTTTTGTCCTTATACTTTGGCTAGCGAATTAGTTGAAAATTTAGAGAAATTGAGAAATTTTTCAGAAAAATTAAAATTAGAAAAAATTATTGAAATTATTGAAAGTATTTTTGAACGTGTAGAAAATAAGTTTTTAGCAAATAGCAGTTACTTTTCGGAATTAGAAACTTCATCGGAGAAGTTATTAATAGAAAAGTCATTTCTCGTTTTTCTACAAGATTTAGTCGAGCGAACGATCTCTTTATCGCTAGAAGTATTAAAAGCGATCGCGCAGTCTACGGCTTCTTTTACCTCCAGAGAATCAAGACCTGGGAATAGTTAAAGCTCCTCGTCGAGGACAAAAACAACCTCAAGGCGATTTGTCTCCTAGTCCTCATTCACAGGTCTTGACTTTTGCCTCTTCTGTTTAACTTGTCACCAATGGATAATAGCTAATCCCTATTTGAACGCAACTCATTAAAAAAATAAAAAAGTAGGCTATGCCTACTTCTAATTATCTAATGTGTCAGTGTATAGTTTGGATGAAACAGTAAATTACTCTTTACAGGGGTCAGTAGTCAGGGTTCACAATCTACAAAGATTAAGCGATTCTGATTTTGACTCCTGGTTTCCTGAAAAAAGTATTTTTTAGCATATTCGTAGGTATTGCTCCTCTGGAGGATAGATTGCAGATTGCAAAGATTGACTAAGCTTTCTGTTTGCGCTTGATTAATCCAGTCGCTGCCAACGTACTAACGAAAAGCACACCAAGAACGCTAGTAGGTTCGGGAATTTCTATGTCTGGTCGTTCTACTAAGATAGTTCCAGAGTAAGATGTCTCTCCGTTTACAGTACCAGGAGCGTCGATTTGGGCGATGCTGCTTACTAGAGTAGTGTCAGAAATAGGAACGGGAGCTTGTCCGGTTACGAAAGAAAAAGTACTCAAGGTTCGATCCCCATTATTTAGGAAAAATCCTTCGAGATCAAAGTTTTGAACTCCAGTATCCGAGCCAGTACGTGTCAGCGCCGTGATGAAATACTCAGTCCCTTCTGCAAATTCAATAAATCTGAGCGGGGTTGCTGAAAAGTCAAATCTCGTACCTGTTGTAATCTCTACAGGATTAAATAAGTCAAAGATTTCAGCTTGACCAGTTAAGCTATTGAGGTCGCCAGTAGCCGTCACGCTAATTAAACCAGGGTCGTTGGGATTAGAAATCGCATTACCTCCGGCATCATTGGCTGCGGTAAAATCGATCGCGTTTCTGGTATAGATGGCATTTCCGCCAATACCAACATTGGATAGATCTAGCTGTCCAGAAGTAAAAGTAACTGCTTCGGCTGGATTGGCAAATGCTAGTGCGCTTGCTGCCATGATAGGCAGGCTAGATAAAAGAAAAACTTTTTGACTCATGAAAAAATTCCTCCTCAGTAAAAGTAGTAATTCCCTACGGTAGGTTGTTAACTGCTTATAGAATAATCATGATGTTATTAAAAAGCAAGTTTAAGTAAGCACACGATCGCGATGAGATCGCGGTGAATCATACGGTTTTTCGCCAATCTCGACCTTTTCGATTTTTTTGTAAGTATGAATTCTGAATATTTGAGATTAGACAGATTAAGTAGCATAAAAAGCTCAAGATTATTATATAAGAAGGCTCTTAAGGCTTTTGACCGAGTAAAGCTTCTTTTTTCCATGAATTTAAACCATGTATGTTGCTAGAGATTTTTTTTCAAAACTCTATTTTTCAGAAAATCTGATTTATGGAGAATTGAGACTTTTGTCTGGCTTATCTTAACCGTTTAATTTTTCGTCGAAATAATTCCAAACCTAGCCGAAGATTGTAAAACATCAGTCAAAAGATAGAGGGGTTTCTTAACTTAAACTGTTAGTGACAAACTAAATCGAGAAAACTAACAGTTAGAAAACTTTCAAATGATTCTTCGATCGCTTTGTAGTTAATGTTTTCAAGCGTTTGCCGCGATCGCTGCTATCTTTTTTGTTAGCGATGGTTGCTCAAAATCTAACAAACTTTTTTTGAGTTACTAGTTATCTACAATACAGACGCGAGCAGATCTGTGTCTCTACAACAGTCACCGATCGCTGAAACAGTTTCTCAATCGTCCAGATCGCGCAAATTATTCGTAATCCAACATAACTTGTACCCATTCTGGCGGTCGAGGAATGGGATTTCCTAGTCGATCTAAAACCAATAATGCAGCTAAATGAACGGCAAATAGATAAATCAGATCGTTGAGGAAAAGTAACAAAACAGCGAGGAGTTGAATGGTTAAAACGCTAGGTCGATCCAGGATTCCTAATCTAATAAATATCCATTCCACAATCTCTGTGACTTGATTGATGACATAACGCCAGAGATCTTCGCCTAAAAGAATCGAAAACAACCAAAAACGGAAAAAGAAACCCGAAGTTCCGATTAAAGCTCCCGTAAAATCGAAAATGACCAGCTAGCACCTCGCCGCCAACACGCACCTAATTGAACTCCCATTAATCCAAAAGGAACCAAAAAACCAGACTGCGCGGCGGCCCCATCAGAACACAAAGTAACAGACCTGCAACGATCGCACTCATCCAAGCAGTGCGATTGCCCCAACGCAGATAAGCAAGCGCGATCGGAATTGGAAAAAAATCTTAAGAACTGGGCCTAGTGGAAAGTAATAATTGATCAGCCAAATCAAGCTTGCGGTACTAGCCAGAAATGCCGTTTCTACCATCGCCAAAGTTTGACGGTTTTGAGTCGGAGATTTTTTTATGGGTTGGGTCGGAGTGACGGCAGCGTTTATATTATCGTCATCGTCAACCCAATTGGTTTCGGGGTGAGAAGTATCAGTGCGGTCGTTGTGAGGAGAAGAATTCATTGAGTCAGACAGTTAAAAATTAGGTAATGATTTGCTCTAAGGCATTGAGATTGGGAATATAAAGAAGATCGTCATGGCGCTGAATTAAATCTTTTTTCTCTAGCTTAGCGAGCGATCGCGTCACTGTCTCCCTAGCTAATCCGCTAATGCTACTCAATTCTCGATGGGGCAAATTGGGGATCTCCGTGCCGTTATCTCCCGATTTTCCTTGTCCTTCTGCTAAAAAAATGAGTGTATCGGCAACCCGCGACAAACTATCCGACTCTCGCAAGCGCAAGCGTCGATTGATCTGACGCAGGCGTTTTGCCATCAGTTGTGCTAATCGCACTCCTGCCATCGGTTCGCTATGTAGCAAATAAACGAAATCTTGGGCGGGAATGCTGCTAATCGTCGTTGGCGTAAGTGCGATCGCATCGGTAGAACGCGGTACTTCTTCTAGGGCTGCCATTTCTCCAACCACTTCGCCTTTGCCGACAATATTGAGAGTCACTTCTTTGCCTTCCATATTGTGAGTGCGAATCTTAATCCATCCCTCCAAAATAAAGTAAACAGAGCCACCCCAGTCATTTTCTAGCAGGATCGCTCGATTGGCAGGATGAGAACGAGTCACGGCATGATGAATTACTTTTTTAAGACTCTCATCCGATAAACCACTAAAAAAGGGAATAGTTTCTATCAACTTTTTCGTATCTGGATTTAATTTTTGGCGATCTTGTCTAGCTTCCATGAACTTGTAAACAGATCTTATAATCTATCTGCTATGCTTAAGCCTAACAAAGAATATACGGTTATTTCTTATTTGTTCTTAACGCTTTATCATCAAATTTCAAGGTTTTATCGTGACCGTTCAGGATAACATCCCTTCAATCGTTACCGAAATCGACCAAATCCTCGTCCAACTTAACACGCTTTCCGCTTCTCAATCGCAAGACGATCGCGCTGCGATCGCAGCAGTTTTAGAAAGAGTTCGCAGGGTTTTGGTTACTTTACCAAATCGCGCTGAATCCCCCAACACAATAGCCCAACAATCAACCGCTCAAGAAATAGCCCAAATGGTGCTTTCTCGCATCGATAGTCGATTGGGCGACTGGTTTGAGCTTTTACAATTAGAAGTCGAACAACTGCGCCAACAACGACAATCGTCGATTGGGGAAATGCGACAGCAAAAAGAGCAATCCCAAAAAGCGATCGCCGATAGCATTTCAGCGCTTATGGACAGTTGCAGCGAAACCATACAACAAAAATTGTCCCAAGCATTAGGAAATTTAGAGAAACAATCTCTCGAACCCCAACTTTCTGGACTAGAACAATTCGAGCGGATTCAACAGCAATCGGAACACCTGTTAATGTCTCTCGATTCCAGCTTGAGGACGGTTTTTTCGACCCTAGAGCAAGATTTACAAGGCTATTACGATTCGCTCTCCCAAGGTCTAGAAAGAATGCACAGCTTGGGACAGCAAGGCGAAGCGAAGTTTTTGGCGTATTTTCAGCGTTTAACCCATCAAATCGAAAAAACGCAATTATTGCCCCTTCAGTCGCCAGAGGCAGAATTAAACGCTTTGATGAGCGATTTCAACGAAGAAACCATCGTTACCCCATCATCACCCGAAGAAGTCTTAGAAGAGATTGAAGAAATTGAAGAAATCGATACGATCGCAGCATTAACCGATTTAGTTGCCCCTGAATTTCTCGTCAATGAATCCAAGTCTTACGACGGTTGGTATCTAGGCATTGATTTTGGCACTGAAGGATTAGCAGCAGTTCTTTTTCACGGTAGGGCGCAACAAGTCTATCCGCTAGCTTGGATTGGCGATGATACTTCTCGCTTTCGACTTCCCGCCCATGTCTATTTTGAATCGGACAGCGAGACGCAAAAATTCTCTTTTGTTTTAGGTGCGGCGGCTAAAGTAAAAGCTAAAGAGAAAACCGGAATTTTTGTCGAAAATTTGAAAGAAAATCTCAATTTAACGGCTGCTGAGGAAAATTCATTTCAGCAAGCGGTAGAAGCTTTATTTGCGACCTTAATTCCCATCAGTGCCAAGTCGGGGGGCGAACTTCCCGTCGCCCTGGGTTTATCTGAAGATTCGTTTAGACAAGTTTTGAGTCAGCTAGATGGCGTTATTTTAAGCTGTCCGACTGGATGGGGCGAATTATATCGCGATCGCCTGCGTCAGATAGTCCTCAAAACTCAATTAGTCGCCAAAGCCGAACAAGTTTTCTTTGTTGAAGAAGCGATCGCGGTTTTGATTGCTAATCTAGCTTTACATCCCATCGCTCCCACAACAACTCTAGTCATTCATGCGGGAGCGATGACGACGGAATTAGCCTTAGTAGACATTCCTGACAACGATCGAACCCTTGCCAAGAGCGATATTACCTTAGAAAGCATTGCTTATGGCGGTAGGGAGATCGACCAAGATATCTTAGTTCAGTTAATTTATCCCCAGTGGATTTCTCAACTCAATCCCTCAATTCCCCGACTCGATGAGGAACCCCCACAACCCGGAGAACCCGATTTTTATAAGCGAGAAAATCTAAGATTGCGCCTGCGCAGCCATCCCATCGGGAATTCTTTTTTAGAAGCTGCCAACTTGACTAAATTGATTCTGCAAGAACAAGAAGAATTTAAGACCCAATTGGGCAATCGCGCTTGGGGAGTCAAACGTCAAGATTTTATTCAAACGATTGTCGCGCCTTATTTAGAGAAAATTGAACTGGGGATCGATTTGCTGCTGGCACAAACGGGTAAATCGCAAAATGCGATCGCTCAAGTTATCTGTAGCGGCGGCACTACCTTAGCTGTCTGGCATCGCTTAACAATTTGGTTGACTGAAAAACTTCCTAACGCTACTTTAATTCAAAGTACGGATGAAGACACGGGGAATCAAGTAGCTACGGGTCTGGCTTGCTTGCCTCTATTTCCTCTAATTTTTGAACGATAGACGCTAACTGACATCCTCCCGACGCTAATTGCTATCGCAATATAGCGCGGGGTTCCCAACTCAACCACCAAACTTATCCAACAAGCTTTCACTTATTGAACAGAGGTAATGATGTCCTTGGGCGTTAATTCGGG
>JAAUUT010000064.1 GCA_012031035.1 Candidatus Altimarinota bacterium
CCAACTAGCCTTTGTGCTTCTTGAGGATTTTGATTAATATATTTTAATACAGAACTCATTTAGGATTAGCAAAATTCATTGTTATGAGAATTTTATCAAAATTATTTCTATTTCGGAGATGTCTATTTCAATTTTGGCAAAGTTTTAAGTAGAAGGCAGAGAAATCCAGTTCAAAGTAGAGACGCGTTCCCCGTTAGGGGTTCCCGTAGGGTAATTTTGCGTATGAAACAAAATTCAAAGTTCAAAGTTCAAAAATAAGAGCCACAATCTTAATACCAAGTAACTAGATAATGAAACTCGATCCTCCTAATCTACATTTAACTTATTGCACAAATATTCATCCAGGAGAAACGTGGAGCGAAGTTTTTATTAATTTAAAGCAGTATACACCGCAGCTTAAAGCTAGGTTAGCACCAGAAAAACCTTTTGGAATTGGTTTGCGATTGTCCGATTTAGCAGCTAAGGAATTGTTACAAGACGATAATTTAGAACAATTTCAGTCTTGGTTATGCGATCGCGACTTATACGTTTTTACCTTGAATGGTTTTCCCTTTGGGGGATTTCATCATCAAGTCGTCAAAGATAAAGTTTATGCACCCGATTGGTCTGAGCGATCGCGACTACACTATACACTCAATTTAATTACTATCCTTGCCATTCTGCTACCCGATGGAATTGATGGCGGAATTTCTACCTTGCCGTTATCCTATAAACCTTGGCACACCAATAAAGAAATAATCTTTAAAGAAAGCAGCATTAACCTTGCTTTAGTAGCAGCAGAAATGTCGCGTATCCACGACGAGACAAGAAAACTGCTACATCTAGATTTAGAACCCGAACCCGATGGATTGCTTGAAAATACGACAGAAGTTATCGATTTTTTTGAGAATTGGCTGTTACCTATCGGAGGAGATTATTTAGCTCAACTATTAGATATTTCCGACGATTTCGCTCAAGAAAAACTGCGAGAACATATCCGTATTTGCTACGATACCTGTCATTTTGCGGTGGAATATGAAGACCCAAAATTAGTATTTGCGCGTTTGCAAGAAGCAGGAGTCAAAATTGGCAAAATACAGCTTAGTGCTGCCTTAAAGGTCAATTTAGCATCGAATGAGAGAGAAAAAATACGCGATCGCCTTTCTCTTTTTGCCGAATCAACCTATCTTCATCAAGTTATCGAACGATGGCAAAATGGCACTTTACATCACTATAATGATTTAGTTACCGCACTTCCCCATCTCGAAAAAACTCTCGCTCAAGAATGGCGAATACATTTTCACGTACCTATTTTTATCCACGATTATCAATTTTTACAATCCACTCAAGACGATATTGTTACGGTTTTAAATCTGCTAAAAGATAATCCAGTTTGTAACCATTTAGAGATCGAAACTTACACCTGGGATGTCTTACCACCTCAGATGAAACTCGATTTACTTTCATCGATAGAAAGGGAATATGAATGGGTTATAAGTGAGTAAGCAAAATAAATTACACATAGACAGCCAAAGAAGGTAAACTCAAAAAAAAAGCATTCTATTTAAGGAAAAGATGATGAGATTTGTCAGAGGGTTAAGTCCAGAGACAAAAAAACTGTAGAAGGATTGGTGCAATATTTCACATCTTAATATTTAGCTGTTAAAAAATGTCAGATTTTCTAGACCCTCAAAACTGGATAAGAACGATTGATGAACTCTACATTGAATTCAAAAACTTTTCAATAAACAATAGACATGGATGTAGCGTTAACGGAGGCAGTCCAGGAACGCTCTTACAATATTTTGGAAAACCTGACTATTCAGATCGGGAACACTTATGCTATTTCAATTTAGGGCTAGAATTTTTTGCGTACACAACAGTTATTCCGTACATATTCATTCACGTTCGCTCTCACAACTGTTCGTATTTTCAGTCTCTTCCCTATCAATTTAAAGCCTTCCCTGGTGAATTTTTATATGATGGAAAACTTATCGATCGCTCTTTATTACAGAATTGCGATGCTCTAATAGAAAGCTTTAATGATTCTAGATTTAAACTTTATGAAAAAACTAAAAGTCAGACTGCTTATATTGAAGAAGTCAATAGTAAAAGAGAAAGAACTATCGTTTTTTCTTATAAAGAATATTATCTCGATCTAATTATTTTGTATTAATTATGTTTAGATTTTCTTACTTTAGACATCACTTTTTGCAATAAAATATCGCAGTTCTCAGTAAAGTCTTAGCTAAAAATAATCTTGATTCAGGACATATCAGTTATTAGTTAATAGTTACCAAATCGTAGTGCGAACATCTTGCTCGCGTGTAATCATTTTATTATTTATTTAATCCGAATTATGCTCAAACTATACGGTAAAAAAACTCAAAGATCGGTGATTAGTCATTAGTCATTGGAAAAAAGCAACAAAGGACAAATATGAAAAAAACTGTTGTTTTAAATGTCGTCGGATTAACGCCTAATTTACTCGATCGCATGACCTTTTTATCGCAATGGGCAGCTTTAGGGCAAGTGGCGACAATTAATCCTATCTTACCTGCGGTAACTTGTTCGGTACAGGCAACTTATTTAACAGGAAAGTTACCCAACGAACATGGAATCGTTGCGAATGGTTGGTATTTTCGCGATGAGTGCGAGGTGAAGTTTTGGCGACAGTCAAATAAGCTGATTCAAGCGCCCAAAATTTGGGAAATGGCAAAGGCAATCGATCCCTCTTTTACCTGCGCTAATCTCTTTTGGTGGTTTAATATGTATTCCTCGGTAGATTATGCTATCACGCCGCGACCGATGTATCCCGCCGATGGACGCAAAATTCCCGATATTTATACCAAACCCGTTGAGGTGCGATCGCCAATTCAAGCAAACCTCGGCCAATTCCCTCTGTTCAATTTCTGGGGTCCGAATACTTCGATCGCTTCTACTCAATGGATTGCCAATTCGGCAAAATGGATCGAGGATCGCTATAACCCTACATTAACTCTAGTTTATCTCCCCCATCTCGATTATTGCTTGCAGCGTTTTGGTACGGAGTTTAAAAAGATAGATAAAGATTTAGCAGAAATTGATGCAGTTTGTGCAGATTTAATTAACTATTACGAAGATCGCAACGCTCAGATTATCCTTTTATCCGAGTATGGCATTACTAATGTTTCAAAACCCGTTCATCTAAATCGACTACTGCGAGAAAATGGGTTGCTGACAGTACGAGAAGAAATGGGACGAGAATTACTCGATGCTGAGGCAAGTATTGCTTTTGCAGTCGCCGACCATCAGATAGCCCATGTTTATGTTAACGATTCTGCTTACATTGGGAAGGTTCGCGATCTGCTAGAATCTGCTGATGGGGTTGCTAAAGTCTTAGAAGAAGACGAGAAACAGACTTATCATCTCGATTGTGACAGGTCTGGAGAGTTAATTGCGATCGCATCCAAAGATGCTTGGTTCACCTACTATTATTGGTTAGACGATCGGTGTGCCCCAGATTTTGCTAGAACAGTAGATATCCACCGCAAACCTGGTTACGATCCCGTCGAACTATTTATCGATCCTCAACTGAAATTTCCTAAATTAAAAGTTGCTTCAAAACTCCTCAAAAAACAACTTGGTTTTCGTTATTTAATGGATGTAATTTCTCTAGATGCCACTTTAGTCAAAGGTTCTCACGGTTGCTTCCCCATATCGTCCGCAGAAAGTCCCGTTTGCATTACCAAAAACGATTTCCTCAATTCATCTTTAATTGAGGCGACAGATATTTGTTCTTTGATATTGCGACATCTAAATTCAAACTAAATATTAGCCTGATTGTCCAGTTATTGAAAGTTTATCTACCCATATTCGCGGACAAATTCCTTTTGGGGTTGACTCCGTTTCTGGTTCGACAAAAATAATTGACTTTAACAGTTCGAGAAAATCTCCCGCTACCGTTGCGGAATCAATACTCCTCATTCCCCCTCTATTGACAAGCCAGCCGTCAAATGGTAGGGAAAAAGATCCTTGTAGAGAATTAACGCCAGCATGAAGTGCCTGAAGTTCGTCAATTAAAATAACATCTTCTGACTCCGACAAACTGTAGGTTTGGGCTGCGGTTTCCCCGGCAAAAACGTGATAAAAATGAGGGCTAACGGTAACTTTTGCCCCAATATTAGCATGGCCCGTAGGTTCGGCCTGCATTCGTTTAGCGGTAATCGAACTGTGAAGAAAATTACTCAGTACGCCATTGGCAATCAATTCGATGCGACGAGTTGGCGTTCCTTCCCCATCGAAGGTTTCTGCTGAAACGTTATCGGGATGTAAAGCATCATCGCAGACGCACAATAAAGGAGAAGCAATTACATTTCCCAATGATTCTGGCGTAGAAAGACTTTGTTTGTCTAAAATACTTTGAGCATTAAACAAATTAGAAAAAGCACCCAACAAGCTTAAAAAAGCACTGGGAGAAAAAACAACCCGATATTTTCCCGTAGGAATAGGTTGATAATCTAAATGACTGATGGTTTTCTGAGCAGTTTCTTGAATACAACCGTTAATATCTAATTGAGCTAGATTGCGGCTAACTTTAAATTCACCTGCACTGCGAGGCTTTTTTCCTTCTTGTTCGGTTTTGCTGTAGAGATAGATAGAAGCATAAGAACGAGCTTCGTAACGCATTGCCCCATCGCTATTAAGATAAAAACGTTCCGCCTCTCGTTGTCCTAAGCCGTTGTAAGGAACGCCTGTAATAGCTTGATGAGATTCCATAAGCGCCTTTTCTGCACCAATCAAGGTTTCAATGAGAGTTGCAGCAGAAGTTGGCGATGGTTTTTCCCAAGCAAGGTCTTGAATAGGCTGTTTCGATTGCGGACTGAAATCAGGGATATTTTCTTTAGCCCCAAAAAAACTAGCTTCGTAGGCTGTTTTAAGCGCGAGTTTCAATCCTTGAACATCGACATCGGTTGTCGAAGTCACACCAATTGTATTATCTTGATTCCAAACTCGAACGATCGCGCTAGAACGATTGGAAGCTTGTACTTGTTTGGGTTCTCCAAAAGCAACCTCTACGCTAGTTTCATCAATAGACGAACCATAAATATCAAATTTTTCGATACCCAGTTCGCGGGCACTCTCTTGAGCGTAGCTAGCAATTTCTTTAATGTTAGGCATAATTAGCGTTCGCGTAGTGTGGGCTTTTCCCAATCGCGTTATGAGTCACTCAATCTACCATTTTAGCTTTCTGTCGCTGCCGATAGTTTTTTAAGTAGTCAGACAGAATTAATTATACAGATAAGCAGTAAAATAGATTAGAAAAACAAAGTTACGTGTTCCTTTGGATTTTAGATGATATTTATTCGGGACATTTTTTGTTTTACTCCTATTTTTGTTCTCAGCCATATTTATCAGTTACTTTGGGGTCAACCATCTAGCGATCTACCAAAGTGGATTCCCAGTTTTAGAAGTTGGATCGAAGGGATCTGGATGTGGTTA
This sequence comes from Candidatus Altimarinota bacterium, assembly GCA_012031035.1. GTDB lineage: Bacteria > Cyanobacteriota > Cyanobacteriia > Cyanobacteriales > Microcystaceae > Hydrococcus. The sequence goes on from JAAUUT010000064.1 coordinate 5,461, forward strand.
GTTTGCGTCTGGGCTTTTACTATTCCGTTTCTCGCATTTTTAACCCGATACGATTTTAAAATCCCCGTGTATTTATCGTCTTCAGAACTAGAATTTTTGGGAAATTTTATGACTGTCGGTTTTTTTATCGTTAGTGCTTATTCGTATCATTGTAGAGAGTTAATCCAAAGATTTTTAATCGGTTTGAAATTAAAATTTAGTGTCGGATCGAATAGATCGTCTGGGCGATCGATATCAGCCTGGATTTTGGCGGCGATCGCTTCAGCCCATTGTCGATTTTGTTTCGTGTCGCTACGACCAAGCGCTTTATAAAACTGACGCTTGCCATAGACAGCACGGCTAAGAGCAGAAGGAAATTGAAGCCTTAAGTAACCTTTGTCTGTTGAGATCGTAACGTTCCGAGCCATGTTCTAGTAATTTTCTAGTATCCATAAACTCAGATTTCCCATTTTGTGAGGCAAAATTGCGGGTTCCATTTCCGTCTGTCCCGTAAAAAAATCAGACGTTGAGAATCTTGACTAGAGATTCTCTGGTATAGTTCTAGTCAGGATTCTTCTTTGTCCTCCTTATCTCCCTTGTATTCCAAAGGAAGCTTCAACTCTCCTCTTACTTTTAAGTAGCTGTGTATAATATTTAGCCGCTTAAGCGCGATCGCTCGCTGATTTTTTGAGTGAATTTATTCTAACAACTGCTTCTTCAAAGCTTCCAAAGATGCCCAACGACTATCGATGTGAGGCTCGTTTGGTAGCGCAGCAGTGGCGGGTGGCTGACAGTCTTGAGAGCATAATTGTCGTAAAGGCATCAACAAGGATAGCTGTTCGTACAACCAGGTATCGGGTTCAAAATAACCATCAACAGACAGCGTTTCCGATAAATCATCCACAGCAACTTCTCTTTCCGAAGGCAACGTTTTATCTCGCTCGTTATCTTTATCAAGCCAAATAATTTCCGAAGTATCGAGCGATAGACGTTGATTGTATTGTTTGAGACAGCGATCGCAGCTTAGCGTTACAATCGTCTCGACTTGAGCTAAAATTTCTAGAAAATTTCCCCGATGGCTGACTGTCATATTTCCTCGCACCGGAGTTAAGGTTTCCAAGTTGGGGATAAATTCTTGGACTTCTAAATTCTCTTTTTTGGTTGGCTTTTTGAGGAGTTGCGGAATATAAATAGCTTCCATAGGTCGAAATAAGTTGTAGTCTTCACGCTTTTAAATTACTTAATAAGACGGGAGAACAGGGAACAGCCAGGAAATCGAGCTAGCTAATAGTCTAAAAATAAGACGTTCAAATGCGTCTTGGCTTAACCTCTATCGAATAGAGGCAAATTCATATTTAGACCCTGGCGGGCCACCCGAACCAGGAACGGCTTTTACAAGGGGAACCTCGTTGAAAATATTAAAGTTAGTCGTACTACCCGTCAAGGTTATTCCTGCTTCAAGTAAACGGGTAACGCCAGCACGATTGGGATCTTGACTGACAGCTTGTACGAGGGCTTTAGTTGCGTCGTATGCCGTCGCCGTGCGCCAACTGACCCTACCTTTCCAGCTTTGAATAGCATCTTGCGCGAAGGGATCGCCAGGTTGGAAACTCCAGGGAACTGCAAGGGTTATTCCTTGAATTGCATCGCCGCCTTGGACGAGTATATCGGCGTTGTAGAGTTCGTCGCCTCCCAAAAGTGCTAAGGGAGAAGCCGTGCCAGCTATTAGCTGTCGCGATCGCGACAGCTTGGGGAACTTTTATTCTTACTGAGTGCTAAGAAAGCAACTTTCGCCCCGTTCTGCTCGGCATTGGCAATTTCTGTATCGGCGTTAAACCCGCTATCCATTATATCTACTTCTTTGATGAGTTGCCCTCGAACTTGCGGTACGGCTTTGACCAACTGTTCTTTTAGTTGTTCGCTGTAGGCGCTATCTGAGTTATAAAAAACGACAACCGATAAAGGCGAAACGTTTTTATTCGCGTAATCGGTTAAGGTTTTACTGACGGCTTGTAAATAACTTCCAAATAACTCATTGGCTTTTTGGTCAATTGGAATAGTTTTTAAAGTAGACTGACCGCTAGTTTCGACGCTAATCGTTAAAGGAGAAAGAACGGCTAACCCAGCACTTTGATACTTTCTAAGCGCCTGTTGAGAACCTGGATCGATTCCATGTCCTAATACTCCCAATACGTCAGGCGCATCGATAATATCTTGAGCTAAAGAAGCGGATTGTAAAGCGCCAGCATCGTTGGCTATAACGACTTCTAAGAGCCTTCCCGAAGCCGATTGATTAAATTCTTCCTGCGAGCGAGCTACGCCTCTGAGGACTTCTTTTGCCGAATCAAGAGAAGGAGTAATAGGAACGGCAACGGCGATGGTTATGGGATTTCCTGCTTTTCTTGCTTGGGCGTTATTGAGGTAAATTCTGCCTTCGGGATCGTTGGGATTGTTATCGGCGGCTTTTTGATAAGATGCGATCGCGCCATCCCAATCTTTGTTCGCAAAGGCATCGGCTCCTGCTTGCTTTTCTGATGTAGGATCGAGCAGGATTTTTTCTCCTTGAGAAAGCAGTTGTCCATTGGTTGCATTTTCGCTGGCAAAACCCCCTACAACAGGAGCGGATGTGGGAGTTGTTGTTTCGCTAGGAGTTGGCGTTGAGGAGCGATCGCTCGTCAGTAACCGAACCAGACCAAATCCTCCTCCAGCAGCCAATAAAGCAACGACAACGATTGCGGGAATAAGCCATTGGGATTGCTTGTTCTTTTGGTTGGGTTTTCCTACATAGACTGTCTTGCGGGGAACTTTTGTACTCGGTTGCATTGCTTCCTTTGGCAAACCGCAGATAACGCAGTCAGGACTCGTATTCTCGTAAGGTTCGTGTGCAGAAGCATTGGGATACGAGTTGCCATCTTTTGGCACGCCATCACATATCCAAGAACTCATCGTCGCTTAACTCTCCTTCTATCGGCTTTAACTAAGGGAAACTTTCACCGAGTGCAATTTCTATTATTTATATTATGATTGTTTAATTTATATATCGACAGGTTTTGCTTTGCGATCGCACTCTCGGCTTCTATGCAGGATGAGCGCTATTTTTGTCTTGCCCAATAAAGCAATTGATGTCATTCGCCATAAACTCAACGGTTATGGCGAATTTTTACAATGTCTTTAAGTTTGTTGGATTGCAAGAAAATCAATAGAATCCCAACAACAAAACGGCGATCTATATTTCTACCGAAGGCAATATTCCCTTACCCGCACAGAAAGCTGGAAGGTTAGTATAAGAGGGAAAATAATACCAAGTAGTCACACAAAATAAATTACCTACTGAATCAAAAAAACAGTCAACAGGATCGATAATGTGTAATTAATTTTGTTCGATTCCTTACTATTTTTTTATTGTTAGTTTTTATTTTAGATTTACTACTCAATATAAAAGCTTATCGTTTGCGCGATCGTTTGAGGATAGATTGCTATTCAATGTTTTGTTTTGTTAATTCGATCGAGCTTATTATTGTTATTATTAAACTCTTCTTTTATGAAATTACAAGCAATATTTAATGAGTTTTTTAAACTAAATTTAATATTAAATTAAACTATTTATAAAGTATTTGTGCAAATCCAATAATAAAAAAATATATTTATAAAAAAAGCAATTTTTAAATAAAATAAAGAACGAAAATTAGGATAAATTTTCGCTATCCCAATCAAAAATTGCCAAGCTCAAAATTATGCTGACTAAAAGAACAACCTTTAGAGGGAATCGTTGGTTGGTCATGAGTGCTTTAGCCGTTTTTACTGCTACTTTAACTCTGGCAATACCTGCGGTATACTCTCAAAGCCAAGCGACTATTAAAGTTGATGGTTCTAGTACTGTTTATCCGATTACTGAAGCAGTTGCCGAAGATTTTCAAGCGACTGGAGGAGGCGAGCGAGTAACGGTTGGACTTTCTGGAACGGGTGGCGGATTCAAAAAATTCTGTGCTGGAGAAACAGACATCTCCAATGCTTCTCGACCGATTAAAGATGAAGAAATACAAGCTTGTAAAGCGGCTGGCATCAACTATATCGAATTACCAGTTGCTTATGATGCTCTGACGGTTGTTGTCAACCCACAAAACAACTGGATTAGCAGCATGACAGTTGCCGAACTCAAAAAACTGTGGGAACCTGCTGCGCAAGGAAAGATTACTAACTGGAGTCAAGTTCGTTCGGGTTGGCCGAATGCTCCTATTAAACTATTCGGGCCTGGTGCAGATTCCGGTACCTTTGACTACTTTACTGATGCAATTGTAGGCGAAGAAGGTGCGAGCAGAACCGATTATCTACCTAGCGAAGACGACAACGTTCTCGTTCAAGGGGTTTCTCGCGATAAAAATGCACTTGGCTACTTTGGCTTTGCCTATTACGAAGCTAACAAAGATAAATTGAAGTCTATTGGGATTGATGGTGGCAAAGGTGCAGTAATGCCTTCTGCTGCTGCCGTGCAGAATGGAACCTATCAACCCTTATCTCGACCTCTCTTTATCTACGTAAGCTCTAAAGCCGCTCAACGTCCTGAAGTGAAGAAGTTTGTCGAATTCTTTATGACTCAGGGTGCGAGCTTGGTTCAAGAAGTTGGCTATGTTCCGCTACCCGCTCAAGCTTATCAATTAGCAATGAAAAATTTCAACAGCAACAAAATGGGTAGCATCTTTGCCGGACGGGAGACAGTAGGAGTTAGAATCGAACAACTGCTGCAATTAGAAGCAAGATAATTGAGACAGTGACCAGTGACCAGTGAAGTATTTTGCTAACTGATAACTGGTCACTGAGAAGGTTAGTGGAGAGCGAAAAAGATGACGGAAAGATCTCTGCAAGCAGCTAAAGCCAAATGGTCTTCTAAAAAGCTAGTACGAAGCTGGAGAGAAGGGATAATAGAGTTTGTCTTGTTTTTAGCTGCATTTTCTGCGATCGCGACTACAATTGGCATTCTCTATATTCTAATTAGCGAGTCTGTAGGCTTTTTTGAGCAAGTTTCTATCGTCGAATTTTTGACCGATACCGAATGGACTCCTTTATTTGCCGAACCTCGCTACGGAATTTTACCCCTACTGTCGGGAACGCTAGTAACTACCGCAGTGGCGATGATAGTTGCCATACCGTTAGGGACGATTGCAGCAATCTACTTGAGCGAGTTTGCCTCTGCGCGATCGCGCGAAGTCTTTAAACCCATTTTAGAATTGTTAGCAGCAATTCCCACCGTCGTCTACGGTTATTTTGCCCTCCTAGTCGTCACGCCGCTATTACAACAAATTTTTCCCGATTTACCTGGGTTTAATATGCTTAGTGCGGGGTTGGTAATGGGATTGATGACGCTTCCTTTAATTAGTTCGATTAGCGAAGATGCCATGCGTTCGGTTCCTGTAGGACTGCGAGAAGGGTCTTATGCAATGGGAGCAACTCGATTGCAAACCTCTCTACGAGTCGTCTTGCCATCCGCGATTTCGGGGATTAGTGCCGCCTATATTTTAGGAATTTCTCGCGCTTTAGGTCAAACGATGATTGTTGCGATCGCAGCAGGCTTACAACCCAATCTCACCTGGAACCCATTCGACCAAGCTGCTACTATTACAGCTTACATCGTACAGGTCAGTCTGGGCGATTTACCTCATGGCAGTCTGGAATATCAAACGATTTTCGCGGCTGGTTTGACGTTAGTTGTGATGACGCTAGTTCTGAACATCATCGGTTATTTTCTGACGAAGCGCTATCGAGAAATCTATTGAATTAGATGAATAATTTAGAGCAAATTCGAGCTAATGTTAGTCGCCGCCAAATAATTAATACAGCTTTTGGCATTATTGGCTTATTAATTATTCTGGTATCTATCTTTATCCTACTGGCACTGGTAATCGATATGGCGATCGATGGTGCAGAACGCCTCAGACCAGAGTTTTTCACTTCCTTTCCCAGTCGCCGACCGACAAGAGCAGGCATTCTTTCTGCTTGGGTAGGGACGAGTTTGGTTATGTTAGTGACTACTGTAGCCACGATTCCTCTCGGTGTCGCGGCGGGGATTTATCTAGAAGAGTATGCCCGAAAAAACTGGCTGTCTGCTTTAATCGAAATTAACGTAACTAACCTGGCAGGCGTTCCTTCGATAGTTTATGGTTTGTTAGCGCTTGGTTTATTCGTCTATGAATTTAACTTAGGAGAAAGCGTTTTATCGGCAGGATTAACGCTAACCCTCTTAATTCTCCCAGTAGTAATCGTGACGACCCGCGAGGCAATTCGCGCTATTCCCAATAGCTTGCGAGAAGCAGCTTATGCAGTCGGAGCAAGTAAATGGCAAACGATCTGGGATCACACGCTTCCTTATTCATTTGGTAGTATTCTGACAGGTATCATCATCGGATTATCGCGGGCAATTGGTGAAACTGCTCCCGTCATTACTATCGGCGCTCTCACTTTTATTGCTTTCTTGCCCGATTCTCCCTTTAAAAGCGAATTTCCCTATATTTCCTTTGCTTGGCTGCAAGCACCGTTTACTGTCATGCCTATTCAAATGTTTAATTGGGTATCGCGTCCCGACATTGAATTTCAGAAGAATGCCGCAGCAGCAGGCGTGGTGCTGATTGCCATGACGCTTGTTATGAATGGTATTGCTATTTATCTTCGCTATCGCTTCCGCAAAAATCTCAATGGTAGAACAAAATCTCGAACCAGAATTCAATCCTATGGCAATCGTGCCTAAAGCCAAGGTCGTTAACCTCAATTTTTATTATGGTTCGTTTCACGCTCTCAAAAATATTAATTTGACTGTTCCAGAAAAACGAGTGACGGCATTAATCGGGCCGTCTGGATGCGGGAAAACGACGTTATTGAGATGTTTTAATAGAATGCACGATCTCTACCCCAATAATCGCTACGAGGGAGAGATTGTGATGGATTCAATTAATATTCTCGGCCGTCAGGTCGATCCTATAGAAGTAAGAATGCGGATTAGTATGGTATTCCAAAAACCCAATCCTTTTCCCAAATCTATCTATGAAAACGTTGCTTACGGTCTGCGCGTGAGAGGCGAAAGAAAGCGCCTGCTAATGGATGAAAAAGTTGAAGATGCGCTCAAAGGAGCGGCTTTATGGGATGAAGTGAAAGATCGCTTGCACGAATCGGCTTATAATCTTTCTGGCGGTCAGCAACAACGCTTGTGCATTGCTCGCGCTTTAGTTACTGAACCTGAAATCGTTCTTTTTGACGAACCTACGTCAGCTTTAGATCCCATCGCGACGGCTAGTATAGAAGAATTAATGAGCGAACTAAAAAAACGAGTGACGATCGCAATTGTTACTCATAGTATGCAACAAGCTGCCCGATTGTCCGACTACACTGCATTTATGTACTTGGGCGAACTGTTAGAGTTTAATCAGACTTCAATTATGTTCTCTCAACCCGCTCGCCAACAAACGAAAGATTACGTCAGCGGTAAGATTGGTTAAGGAAACTTACACTTGGCTTTTTCCTATAACTATACATTGGGGGATTTCCGGCGTTGAAGAAGTTAAAAAATAATAACTCGTTTGGCAAGATTTTAAGTGAAACGGCGTTGAAAACGAGAGTCGAAGTGATGTTTTTTTTGTTGATTGCAATCTCGACAAAGTGTTTGTAAGTTACTAAGTAGGTGGGCATAATTAAACGAACAACATTAAACTATTTTTCTCCAGATTTTACCGAAGAGAAGTTGTTAGTTAATTAAAGCGAAATCGTTGACATATATAACTGTTTTTTTGGCTTCTTTCTTCAATTCCCTCTATCACTGCCTGGGCTAAGTCATATTCATCCTCAAACATTCTTCCGGCTAATTCATGAGTTTTTAATTGATGCCATTCGGGTTCAATCTGATTGAGTTCAGGACTATAGGAAGACAGAAAGAAAAACTCTAATCCTTTCTCTCTCCATTCGGGTTCTTTTGGCTTAACTTTTTGACTTTTGTGGACTGAATAATTATCTTGAATAATCACAGTTATTTCTCCGGTTTTTTGCAGATGTTCTTGCGCTTTATCTGCCTGCCAGTCCATGATTTTTATGTAAGTATCACTCTTGACTCCCCCTAAAACTAATCCATATTCAAAACACTTATTTTTTTCAAAAATTCCAATGATACTTAGTCTTCTTCCTCGATTTTTTGTCTGTTTTATCTCTTTTTGACTTCTTCTTGTTCTTCCCGAACGCGGCGCATCAAATAATCCTTCTTTTTCTTGAGAAAACCAACGAGCTATTGTACGTCTTACTGTGGCAGGCGCACAATTCAATTCAAGAGCTATTTGTTCGACTTTCCATCCCCGGTCGCTTAGTTTTAGCACTTCTATTCGAGTTTTAGTTCTTTTAGTGGTTTTAACTTGATTGCTTAGAAAATAAAGCTGCTGCTTTTCTTCTTCTGTTAGTCGAATTCTTAAAGCTCTTGGCATTGTTTTTTTCTTGGTTTTTCTAAAGTTCCTATTTTAACTTTATTTTTGACCACCTACTTAATATCGTTGCTTCCACCTTTTGCGATCGGAATAATATGGTCGATATTTAAGATAGTTTGTTGGTTAGTTTTACCACAACTTTTACATTGATAATTATCTCGCTCCAATACATATTTTTTGACTTCTGGAGGGATTGGGATTCGAGGGGTTTTAGACATTTTTTTGCTCGCACAGAGACACAGAGGAGAGTTAACAAGTTTTATAAAATTGTTTTACGGATGTCGTCCAAAGGGGATTCTGATTGAATTTCTTCTGGTTCATCAGGACAAAATTCTACTGTTACTTTAACTCTTACTTTCCCCTTCTTCCAGTTTGTTGCTCCAAGATGAAGAACTTCACAATTTTTTCCTTCATACAACCATTGTTTTCTTCCTGACACCCAATTTTCATGTTGTTTTTTCTGCCAGTCATGGGGAGATATATGTAAAAGTTTAAACTTTATCTGTTGAAGTAAATCTCCTAGTTTGAGCATTGGAATTTCAACGAAAAACTTTTCGGGATCTCCTCCTAAATTAATTACATCATTTTCGCAATCTAATTCATGATATTTGTCGTCCATTTCAACCTCATTGATTGTCAAAGATACAAAACTATCTTTTTGTCCTATGGCATCTAATATTTTTTTAGGTTTAATATCCATTTTTTCCTCTCTTGAATCATTATAGTTTTTGGAAGAGGTGCGTTACATTAAGTTGGCGCACCCTACATTGAATGAAATTAGATAAGATTTGTCATTTCAAGATTAGATTCAGAAGGAGTGCCATTTTCTGAAATAGAATGACTGTCAGTTGTAATAAATTCACCGATCGCGATCGCGGGTAATTGATGTTCGTAAACTTGCATTGCTTGCAAACAAGAATTAATTCCTGAAACAGCTAGATTATATTGCTGAATTTTTTGATGAATCTCACTTTTTAGCCGTGCATTTCGGTCGATCTTCTCTTGCGCTTCTTGTTCTAAGGTTTGCTCTAAATATTTACGCGCTTTGTCGTATTGTTGCAAAATATCATCGGCTTGTTTTTCTGACATGGGTAGCAGTTGAGTTTTGAGGGTTTGATTGATAGTTTGTCGAAAGTTTTGGCGGATAGTTGTCGATACTTTGGGTTCAAAATCTAGCTTGAGTAATTGACGAATTGCAGGTTCTGCTTTTACCATACTTTCACAATCGTATCCTTGAGAGGTTTGTTGTAGGGTTTGGCGAAACTGATAGATAGAAAAGGTTCCTTCATCATAAAAACGCGGACTTTCTCGAACATAGCGATCGCATTCTGTTCTCGCTTCACTTACTAAGGCATGAATGAGCTTTTCTTCTAATTGTTTTAGTTGGTTTTCTATCCCGCCATCATTACCTAATAAGCGATACAATTTACGATAATATTCCGATTGACGAACTCGATCTAACAAACGCTTACAACAGCTAGCAACTAAATGGGTTGCAGCTTCGGTTAAGACATCTTCTAATTCATTGGCGAGGTAATATAATGCTTCAACTAAGACAGCAATTAATGGTGCGGTAGCGTTGCGAGGATGGCTTAAGGTTGCGCGACTATAAGCATTAGCAACTGAGAAGGTTTGTAGCAACTCATCTAAACGACTGACCATTCTTGCTTTTAGTTTTTGAAAGTCTTCTTCAAAAGCAGAATCGTTATTGACGACGATTTGATTGACTTCACTAGCAATATGTTGGCGAAAATCCGTTCCGACTTGTTGTAATTCTTGGTTGAGTCTCGTCAACTCCTGCGCTTTCATCGATTCGATTTCGCGAGGTTGACTTTCTAATTCTCGATAGATTTCGAGGTAATGTTTGCGCAAACTAATACACAGTGGTTGTAAATCGTCTGCTAGGCTAGTAAATAGTTGAGGTCGTTTTTCTTCAATGAGATAGCGAGTAATAGCAGTCCGAAATTCTTCGATGCCGCTATCGACAATTAATTGTTCGATTAAAGGTATTCCACATTCGCTAAGGATGCGGACGTAATTCTCGTTAGGAGTCTCATAGCTATTAACAGAAACTTTAAAATTTGTGCGCGTCAACTTCTTGGAATTAGCACAATAATTATTAAACTCGCTGACGAATTGCGGGGTTTCTTCCTCACTATCTAACCCTTTAACAGACTCAGCAAAAATAGAATCTAAACCAAAGCGATCGCCAAGACTGGTATGCTCGATCTGACTGCCATAAAATCCTAATAGTCCGCTTGTTTTATAAATCCGCGAACTATCTTGAAATTGCGATTGAATGAGACTTTCTAATCGCTGGCGCAGTTGCGTATTGTACCAAGTTTCATCGATGCGGTTGAAGACATAAAAAACGCGATCGCGTATGCTTAGATTAGCTCGCATTTTTTCCATTAAATCGGTTTCTTCTGTCGTCATATCTCCCGCCGCCGCAGGTTTGAGGACGCAAATTACCGCCGATGTGTCGGGATGTTCGATTTTGCGATAAGTTAGTTCTGCATCCTTCTTGACGGGTGCATCGATTCCTGGCATATCTACAAGCACGTTACCATCCTGTAACAGCGGATGATAGCAGTAATATTCCAACCGTTTGAGAACCGAACTATTGCTACCCCGACGCGCATAACTTGCCGCTTCTGTCAAGTTAGAAAAGTTAAATTGTTCCATCGAATAGGTAGCATGATTGACAGTATGAATGCGATCGCGATTACTCGTAAATCCTTCTAATAATAATTGCAAAGCATGAGCTTGTTTTGCGCGTTCTGACTTGCTTTCGCCGCCTTCAGAAGCGATAATCGCCTGACATTCCTTTTGAAGTTCCGCAAGGACGGGTAACTGATTGATATTAACTGGGGGAACTAATCCCAAACGCTGACAAAGTGCGATAATTTGTTCTCGAATTTCGGATTCACTTAAAAAGGTTAAAACGACTCTTTCGTTATCGGGTTCGGCATATTCGATATAACATTCGGTTCCTGTAGCGTGACCTTCTGCACTATAGAGTAATTCTCGTTCCAATAGCGCGTTAATCAACATCGATTTCCCCGCACTAAACGCGCCTGCAAAAACAATTTCAAACTTAGGAGAAATCGCTTTCTTAAGAGAAGCTTCGATCGCAGTAGTATCTTGTTGCGATCGCAAGCTAGGTTCTTGTTGTAATAATTCTAATAAACTATTAACCTGCGAAGATAAATTTTCGCATTGAGGCAGTAATTGGCTCATAGGAAGGGAAAGATAAGGAGGAAGATTACCTTATCTATATTTCCCATTTCGCGATCGCTTTTATCAGGTATCAGTGAAGAAAAGGCAATAGGAAATGGGGGAAAGGGGAAAGGGTAGCTTTCATGTATTTTTCTCCCAAGTCTACCTTGTCTCCCCGTCCCCCCGTCTCCCCTACTCCCTGACTTACTTCCTCGGCCCCATACCAACTTTACCCGCATAGACAGCGCGATCGCCTAATTCACCTTCAATGCGCAACAAGCGATTGTATTTAGCAACTCGTTCGCTGCGACATAGAGAACCCGTTTTGATTTGTCCGGCGCGGGTAGCAACGGCTAAATCGGCAATGGTCGTATCTTCGGTTTCGCCAGAACGATGACTGATAACAGAACGATAGCCGCTGCGAGTTGCTAACTCAATAGTTTGCAAAGTTTCGGTCAGGGAACCAATTTGGTTGAGCTTGATTAAAATAGAATTACCTACACCCGAATCAATACCTTTTTGCAGGCGCGTTGGATTGGTAACAAATAAATCGTCGCCGACTAATTGAACCCGCGAACCCAACTTATCAGTTAGTATTTTCCAGTTTGACCAATCTTCCTCGTGCAATCCATCCTCAATCGAGACAATTGGATAAGTATCGACTAATTTAACCAAATAATCGATAAAATCTTCAGCCGAATGAGCGCTACCATCGTAGACATACTGACCGTCTTTGTAAAACTCGCTAGCTGCGACATCCATTGCTAAGGCAATTTCTTCACCTGGTTTATAACCTGCTTTGGCGATCGCATCCATCAGTAAATCTAATGCTTCTTGGTTGGAACCCAAGTTAGGTGCATAACCGCCTTCATCGCCTACGCCGCCAGAAAGCAACTTCTTATCTTTAAGTACCTTACCCAGAACCGCAAAGACTTCTGCGCCCCAACGCAAAGCTTCTGCAAAAGAATCCGCGCCGACTGGCATAATCATGAATTCCTGAAAATCCACGTTATTATCAGCATGAGCGCCGCCGTTGATAACGTTCATCATCGGGACGGGTAGAAGATTGGCCAGAGGGCCGCCCAGATAGCGATAGAGAGGCAATTCTAACTCAGCAGCAGCGGCTTTGGCATTGGCAAGAGAAACCGCTAAAATTGCATTAGCTCCCAAGTATTTTTTGTTAGAACTCCCATCGCGATCGATCATTTTGAGATCGACGGATACTTGGTCGAAAGCATCCATATCGATCAGTTCGCGAGCAATTTTCTCTTCAATATTGCGAACGGCCCCTAAAACGCCTTTCCCACCGTAACGCTTAGGATCGTCATCTCGCAGTTCGTGTGCTTCAAAGGTTCCGGTAGAAGCGCCGCTAGGGACTTGGGCTATCCCATTGCGCCTGTTTCTAAGCGAACTTCGGCTTCAACAGTAGGACGACCGCGAGAGTCTAAAATCTCTCTTGCTGCGATCGCTTCAATTCTAACTTCGGGTTTGTTTAGCATGACTCAGAACCTTCAAAACTAAGTTATTTAATATTCCTTAATCACTCGCGTCAGGAAAGTCAACGCTGACGATCTGTTTTTGGTCGTCAAACACTAAGAATAAATCCTCGCTGACTTTTTCAAACTCAAGCGTTACTAATACTACATCTACACCATCTCCATCCGATCCTTTTCTGACTTCATAGCCAACTTGTTGCTTATAAGGGCCAGTGATTTTGAGCAGGTTTTCCCATTTTTGCTGAACTTTTTCGGGAAAAGCTTCTGCTTTAAGGAGTGGATGTAAATAGCCTCTCGCTTGGGGATAGTCTTCTGCTACTAGCGCGTTGACGAATTCTTGGGCAATTTCTTCAATATTTCTTGTTTCGGGAAAATCTAAGCCGACAATTTGCTGTTGGGGATTAAGGGTAACGATTAAGTCTTCTTCGCTGTTAGCAAATTTGGTTGTAACAATTATGAGTTGCGCGTTAATCGCATCGATCGCTTTAGTTTTGACAATGCTTTGAAACGCTCCTGCCGTTGCTAATAAATCGTTTTCCCATAGGTTTTGAATTTTTTCTGACGACCACTCTGCTTGTAGCGGTGGCGCTAGAATTTCTCTGGCTTTAGCATAATCTTGACTTCCCAGTAATTGAATAAATTCTTCGGCTTTCTGTTGCCGATCGTTATTTGATGTTTCGGTTATCGGTGTCGAGGGAGCTTCTGTAGGTGATTGAGCGTTAATAGGGATACTGTAGCCCGACCAAAAACAGGTTAGTAAGAATCCCCAAAGTAGATGCTTGCTAGTATTTTTCATAGCAGTTTTTATTCAGTCGTTGGTTGATTTAATCGATTAATGTTTGTCGGAATCAGTGACTTTTACCATTAATATCGCTGACGATCTCGCTTGCACTAAATATTGCTCTCCCTGATAGGGAGGCGCGGTTTTAGGCTCGCAATAGTCTTCTGGACTCTTCAATGCCGTATCGATAATTCGATGCCAGCGATCGCCATGTCCCAAGAGAGGCAATTCAAAGGCTAGAGGTTCCCAGTAAGCGTTTAACATTACGTGCAAGCGTTCGTCTGCTTCTGGATGGCGCAGCGTAAATGCCAAAGTATGAGAATTATACTCCCAGTCGGGCTTACTCAAACAAACTCCATGCCAAGTCAGATGGGGCTTGTGAGTTTCGCAAGCCACCTCTAAAAGATTTTCTTCTTGGAAGACCTTGAAATGTCCAATTAAATCGATTAATCCCTTGACAAAATGCAAAAGCTCTGATTCTTTTTCGACTGCACTCCAGTCAAACCAACTCAACTCGTTATCTTGACAGTAAGCGTTGTTATTGCCTTTTTGCGATCGCCGTACTTCATCTCCCATCAATAACATAGGAGTTCCTTGAGAGATGAATAAAATCGTCAGTAGATTTTTGATTTGTTGCAAGCGCAAAGCTTCAATTTCTGGGTCGTCTGTTTCTCCTTCTTTTCCACAATTCCAGCTAAAGTTGTGATTAGAGCCGTCGCGATTCTGTTCATTATTCGTTTCGTTGTGCTTTTCGTTATAGGAAACGAGATCGTACAGAGTAAATCCATCGTGACAGGTAATAAAATTAATGCTGCGGTTAACATCGATATCCCGTCGCGGATAGATATCGGGACTTGCCAAAAGTCTCGCAGCTAATTTGTTCACGACTCCCAAATCGCTCTTAACAAAACGACGCACGTCATCTCTAAACGGGCCATTCCATTCAGAAAACCAATCCGCAAACCCAATAAACGTTCCAACTTGATACAATCCTGCCGCATCCCACGCTTCGGCGATCAGTTTCGTGCCTGCTAATATTGGGTCGGATTCGATCGCCCAGAGAATTTCAGGCGTTTTTGGATAGTTGAGAGGAGCAGATCCCGTTGTATCTCTCGATAATACCGATGCCAAATCGAAGCGAAACCCATCGACGTGCATTTCGGCAACCCAATAGCGCAAGCAGTCCAAAATTAATTCGCCAGCGATGGGATGGTTTGCCCTAAAGGTATTGCCGCAACCGCTATAGTTGCTGTAATGGGCAAGATTTTTGTTTTCTAATATGTAGTAAATTTTATTATCTAAGCCGCGAAACGAAAGCGTCGGACCTTCCTCGTTGCCTTCTGCGGTGTGATTGAAGACGACATCGAGAATAACTTCAATTCCCGCACGGTGCAAAGCTTTGATTAGATCTCGAAATTCATCGACGGGACCGAGGGGATCGCGACGAGAGCTATAACTAATCAGAGGCGCAAAAAAAGCGATGGTACTATAGCCCCAGTAATTTGCCAGTCCAGGCGGCGCGTCTTCTGGGTCGAAATAATGGATGGGTAGCAATTCTACTGCTGTAATCCCCAAGTCTTTGAGATAGGGAATTTTTTCGATAATTCCGGCAAAAGTACCGCGTTTTTCTGGGGTGACACCAGAGTTAGGATGGCGCGTGAAACCGCCAACGTGCATTTCATAAATAATCGTATTGGCATAGGGAATGCGCAGGGGTCGATCGCCCTCCCAATCATAGGTACTGGGATCGACGACTACGCCTCGCAACGCGAGATCGCAATTATCTCCCGCTAAAATAGCCGCTTTGCGATCGTATATTTCTTCTCCCGCGATCGCTCTAGCATAGGGATCGAGCAATACCTTATTCCCATCGAATCGATGTCCTTTTCTGGTGCAAAAGGCCCTTTTGCACGATAAGCATAGACTTGTCCCGCCCCAATTCTTTTGACAAATACGTGCCAGTAGTAAAAAGTCCTATTGCGTTTGGGGTCGAGAGCTATGACGCGAGCGGGTTTTGGGTCATTTGCCCCATCAAAGAGTAGTAACTCAATCTCAGTAGCAAACTTGGAAAAAATGCAAAAGTTCACTCCGTCGGGATAGACGGTAGCACCCAAAGGAAAACTTTTGCCAAGCAAGACATCATCAGTCATTAATTCTCTAGTTGCATTTGGAAGGAATATTTCCTAACCTTATTCTAGAGATAGTTGACCTCGGATAATTTGAGGAAAAAGTTAAATTAGTCGATTAATTCGCTTTAGCACGCGAAGATACTTTGAAACATAAAGAAAAGCAAATAAAATTTAGTTTGCATATTTAATTGTCGTGAAGAAAACTTATTAAAAGCAAGTCGAGCGTTACTAAGCTGTTAAACATTTAGGCTACCATAAAAGTTGGACGCTTGGACTTGGAGACTGGGGGACGGGGAGAGAGTTTTAAGAAGTCTTTCTTCACTCATTAATAGGAAATCTAGATGTGGAATAGCTTATAAAATGACAATTTAGTAAAATTAATATTTTCTCTCAATTGAGTGCGTAAGTCCTGAATTTATCGACTAATAGTAGGGTTGAGACGCGCGATCGCCCAAGTCGTATAAGTCCCTATCGGACTCCATAATAAATAAGGCACGAGTAGTAAAGCTGCCCATCCTGAAATTTGCCAGACCATTACTGTCAAAATTAACCCAAAAATAAACCCCAATCCGCCGATTATTGTCCCTGCAATCAAACTATGCGTCCAGAGAATAACTGGCGTATACATGACGATGGTAACTTCTACCAACAAATAAAATATCATTAATTGCCAAGTGCGATCGCTGCCTGGGTCGCTCTCCCAAATAATATAAGCCGACCAAGCACCACAAATAAAAACAATCGTCCAAATAACCGGAATCAGCGACTCGAAAGTCAACCATCGAGGACGTTGTAGCCGCTTAAACCATTTTACGTCTTTGGGTCTAATAATATTACTTCCTAGCGCTACGAGGAAAGTAATGCCTCCGATTGCCAACCAAGATGGAATCATATAAATGATGAATGATGAATGATGAAAAAACTGTTTGGTTTAGGCGGCATCTACCCAAACTTTCATATCTGTCAGATTGAGCGGACCAAATTGCGTTGCCAACGCAACATCGGCTGCATCGCGACCATAGGCGATCGCGATTCGATTGCCGCGCGGTTCTTTTTGTGTAGCATCGAATACATACCAGCGCTCGCCGACAAAGGCTTCAAACCAAGCGTGTAGATCCATGGGATCTAACTGATACAAATAACCAACTACCATTCTCGCAGGAATATTTAAACTGCGACATAGGGCGATTCCTAAATGAGCAAAGTCACGACAAACGCCGATGCGGTCTTCAGCCGTTTCTAGCGCCGATGTCGAAGCATTACTCGTACCGTAGGAATATTTGATATTGGTTTGAATCCAGCGACGAATTGCCTCAACTTGGTCGTATCCTGGCGTACAGTTAGCCACAATTTCGCTGGCTAGATTTCCCATGCGATCGCTTTGACAGTAGCGACTCGGCAAAAGAAATTGCAAGACAGTTTCGGGTAAATTCTGAACGGGAACGAAAGGCGCATTATTTTGAACGTCAATCGTGTCGGCAGTTTCAACCAAAACGCTCATTTTTACTTGCAAAGAACCAACTGGTGTTATCAAGCGCTGACACAAATTGCCATAGCTATCGGTGTATTCGATAATTTGAGTTTGGGGTTCTAGTAAATACTCTTCTCTCGCTACCCACTGACCGTAACCGCTACGAGGTCTTAGCATCAGAATTAGAGGAGTTGGCGCGATCGCTTCAAAAGAAATTTGACATCCAGCGTTCAGTAGCATGACAAAAATAATTCGTAATTCCTAATTCCTAATTAAAACACTTCCGACTTTCGACTTTAAAAATTGACAACCGCCTGCTGTAAAGATTTTGTATGTAGTGCGAGCATCTTGCTCGCACTACACTATTCATAATTCATTGATACTCGCTATAAAACAGCAATCTTTGCGATTAAGATTGAGAGGTTTTATCTATAGACGCATCATTGTTGCTTTTAGAATGGGGATCTCTGATTGAAAGCCATAGCTCTTTTAAAAGCTGGAGGACTTGTCGCTCTTTTCGAGCTAATGCGCTACCTGCTTCGCCTGCTTTGCGTTCAAATTCTTCTTGTCTTTGTTGGAGCAAGCTTTTTTCGCCGTCGGTTTGCGCCCATTTTTGCGCTTCTCGATACCAATTCTTGGCATCTTCTAGATACTTGTTGATAATTTGGGTTTTGTCTTCGCCGTTATTTTCTCCGTAGCGTGCTTCGATATTGGCTTTGAGAACGGATAGCTGTGCCTGAAGTTGGGCATAGCGTTTCTGCATCAGTCCAAATTCTTCGCTGTCTCGGATGGTTTTGACGGCTGACGCGATCGCAGATTTGATTTTATCGCTGCTACTTTCGGTAGACTCGATGTTGACGAGTGCTGAATTAATTTCTTCGTCGAGTTCTATTTCTTGGCGATCGATACTTTCCTGCAACTGTCGGACTTCTTCTTGGGCTTGGGAAATCGCTTGACGTTTCTTTTCGCTAACGCCTTCAATCGCTCCTTTTACCGAAGCCGCAATTTCTTCTTTGATTTCTTGGTTTTTGTCTTTGAGATTTTCTACTACCGTTGCGATAATATCTCTGACTAGTTCTCGTATCTCGATCGCGCCTTCTTTGACTTCAACTGTAGCATTAGAAACTGTGTCTCTGACAGCTTCTTTGACAATTTCTCTAATTCTTTCTGCTCTTAGCTGTCCTTGTGCTTTAGCTTTTTGAAGGTCTTCTGAAATTTTTTCTTTTATTGAGTTAGACATGATTTTTTCCTTTTAGGTGATTGGGCAATACGGATTGGGGAAAGGGGAAAACTTTCATGTATTTTTCTCCCTTGTCTACTCTGTTTTTTTACCTCCTAATCCCCAGTTTTTTTTACAAACTCGAATAAAGCTATATGGGCGACTCGGTTTTATGAAATGCCCATACAGCTTGATAGGTGAGGTTTTAAAACAGGTTGCGTCTGCTTTTAAAAACTTTTATTTTGTTACTTTTCTCAATCCTTCCGTGACTTCTTCAACAAAAGAGGTTCCCTTAGCATTTTCGGGGTTCTTCATTTTGTCGAGGTCAGCAGCACCTTGTACTTCGTTAAGACCTCCCTTTTCCGGTTGGGTTCGCTCTTGAACTTCTTTTAGCGTTAAAGGAGGATTAGGGACAGAGGTGTCTGTCATGCGCTGAATATCATTTAGATTAGCTTCACCTTGGGTTGGGTCGCTTTTTTGAGAGCCAATCGCTGCCGCTGGATAGGCACTAGAGAAGAAAAGTAAGGCGCAAGTAAAAGCTGCAACTATAATACGTACTGCATTTTTGCTAATAGAATTTAAACGAATATTATTCACGGGAAATTCCTCCAAAATATTAAACAAATTAGGTTTCTATCAATGATAAAAACCTTTGCCCATTGGTTAAGGTGGCAGCATTGGCTAGGCTGTTTTCCCTTTATCCCAATGTCAAGGCTAATAAACCGCTAAAAATCAAGATTAATTTATAGCTATTTTTCCACCATTTTTTGACAACAGAATTGTTTTTTATGGTGAAAATCCTAATTTATTAGGCTTACAAATCTATTTGTATCTTGAAGATGCCCGTAGTTAAATCGACCCTCAGATTGAAGCTAAGATTGGCAAAAACCCCAGTTAAATCCGTCTAAATATAGAGAACTTATCCATAGGTTCTCTGTCTGAAGATATTAAAAGTCAGAGATTCTAAAAAATTTACTGTTTATTGATTAATCTTTAGATAGATGAATGTTACCGATGAAAGTATCTAAAGATTGAAATCTCAACAAAACTATAACTTTAGTCTGATGCGATCGCGTCAAACTCTTCTCTAAAATGCTCAAGTAGTAGAAAGATAGCAAAGAGCAAAAGCTGGGTTGAGTACTGCAAACATGATTTCGGTACTCAACATTTCTTATTTTATTCCCCAAAAGAGGTTACTAAGTGATAGATGCCATTCTCCAACGAAGTTCGCAACTCAAACAAGCTTTGAGCGATTTTGTTTTTGATGCTGAAGGTGAGTTGGCTATTGCTTTAGAGACGTTTAGTGCCCAACAGATGTCAAAATCGGGCGATAAAGACATGAATCAGAGAAATCTGTCGCTCGATCGCTTTATTGTTGATGGAAGGATAGGGAAGAAAACGCCCATCGACCTTTTTTTGGAGAGTGAGACTGAGTTATCGAAAAGCGATCGCGATTTAATTTTGAGTTGGAAGCATAGTATTATCGGTTTATTTGCGATCGCCCAAATCTTAGAAGATGGTTTTGAGTTAATCAACCAGACGACAGCAAAATCCTACATCGTTAAACCCAAGGATTCGCAAACCAAAGAAAGCATGAGTCGCTACAAGGCGGGTGAAATCTTACTCGCCCAGATTGCCCCCGTAACGGATGAATATTGGATGTTTTCGAGTCAATGTATTACGTTAGGAAAATTGGGGAAACCGAAATTAGCCGTTGCGATCGGCAATTTCAGACAAGTTTATAATAATTATCTCTACAGCGATGCGCCAGATTTATTAGAAGAAGCGTGGCGATCGGTTGAAAAGTATCATACCGAATTTGTTGACTTTTTTGGCAGCGATGAAGTAACGCTTCCTGGATATCAACTCAACCAGAAATTAGCAGAGTTTCAAGAACAAATGACCGAAAAACGCTTAGATGAATCTGGATTCGATCGCACTAAATCTCTAGAAGAGTTAGCCGAGGGATCGGGATTCTCACAAGAAGAGATTAAATCGGTTGCTGAATCGTTGGGAGTTGATTCAAAAGAAAGCGAGAAGCTTTTTAATGGCAAACAAGCTGCCCAAATGGTACAACCTAAGATAGAGTTACCTGCTGACTTAAAAAAAGCCGACCGAGTGACAGTAATAAGCCACCCTCGTTGGGGTCAAATGTTTTTACCAACTTACTGTCAATTTAAAAGTATTTTAGAAACCGATGAAATAAAAAATGTCGCGGAGACTACAAAATTAGTTCGTCATTATTTAGAATCACCCCAAATAAATAGTTTTATTTGGCAGCGTCTGGCACAACAATATCCTACTCAGTTAGAAGCACTTTTAAGAGAGGTTTTAGAACGTCCGGGATTCGATTTAAAGAAAGATTTTAATGTTTTGATGCAAGAATTTAATAAGGCGTTAGAAGCAGATTTACCAGAAACTGCAAGCGTTCCTTTGCATCTACATACACTTTTTCAAGAAGCTGTATTAGAAGTTAGTAAAAGTAAACCTAAAGATAGAGCAGCCAAGCAAAAAACTGGAAAAGGGTTTCAAAAATAGTAATTAATCTCATTTTTATCAAGCTAGTAATTTTTAGGTTTGATTGAGGCAGAAAACTTGATAATAATAAGCTTTTAAGCTTTGTTGAGTTTCATAATAGTAAGATACTTACCTCCAAAAAGCTTCATCTTTCTTTTGATTTTACGAGTTCCAACTTGAGAGAGAAGGAATTTAGTGTTTTTTTAGGCATCATTAGGTTAAAGATAAAAATTTTTGGAGACAAATTTATGAATATCATTGCTTGGATTGTTTTAGGACTTTTAGCGGGCGCAATTGCTAAAGCAATTTATCCAGGACATCAGGGTGGCGGAATTATTGCCACAATTTTACTAGGAATTGTAGGAGCATTTGTTGGGGGTAGTTTATATTCTTTATTTGCCACGGGCAGTTTATCATTAGCCGCAACTAGTTTAAGCATTCCTGGTTTAATTGTTGCCATTATTGGTTCGATGATTGCTATTTTCTTATGGGGATTAATTGCTAGAAACGCATAATTAATGTTGTCAGGAGCAATTAATGTCATTAAGAGCTAGGCTCTCCTAACCTAGCTTAGGAGAGTTTCTATTATTGTTAATCTAATTAAAGGAGTTTTATCATGGATAGTGATGTTTTTGAATTGAGCTTAGAACAAGAATTTCAAATGCGACTTATTCAAGAATCAGCACAAAATATGAGTCGCGAACAAATGCAAGATATGTTGCTTCAAACATCTAAATTACTTATGCTCAAAGATAATGCAATTAAAAATATGATGAGAAAAGGAATGTTTACGCTGTAATGAATGATAATAACAGCAATCAAATCAATTCTACTCGAAGCGTCTGGAAAAGTGAAGTTTATGACTTGATTAGAGGGGCATCGGGTGGATTTTTATTTAGAATTCCTCTTATATATACAATGGAAGTTTGGTGGATTGGTTCTTATACTAAACCGCCACTAATGTTAGCAATATTAGCAATAACTTATATCATCGTTTTTTTGCTCAATCGTACTGATGGCTTTCGCCAAATGAATCAAGATGATTCGATTAGGGCAGCTATGGATAGCGTTGAAGCGCTAGCAATTAGTCTGATTTGTACGACTTTAATTTTAATTCTATTGCGAGAAATTACTTTAGAAATATCTTTAAAAGAAGCTTTGGGAAAAATTATTTTTGAGTCAGTACCGTTTGCGATCGGAGTAGCTTTAGCGCGATCGATTATGAGCGGACAGAATGGAAAAGATGGACAAAATTCGGATGACTCCAATAATAAAAAACAATCCTCTAAAAACTCTAATCGAAATCATCTTTTAGGCGATATTGGGGCTACTTTAATCGGGGCAATGTTTATTGCGTTTAATATCGCACCGACTGATGAAGTTCCCATGCTTTCTGCTGCGGTTTCAGAACCTTGGTTATTAGGAGTCGTTGTTGCTTCGCTCGTTATTTCTTATGGGATTGTATTCGCTGCTGGTTTTACTACGCAAGATGTACGCATACAACATCAAGGACTATTCCAGCGTCCCCTAGAAGAAACCGTATTATCCTATTTCGTCTCGCTTGTATCTGCTGCTGCGATGTTATGGTTTTTTCATCGGCTTGATTTTACCGACCCCTGGACGTTGTGGTTGAGTCAAACTGTTTTACTCGGATTTCCAGCAACAATAGGTGGCGCAGCAGGAAGATTAGCAGTATGAAACAAACACTTTCTTATTCAAAATCCGATAAACATCAGCGTCAGCGCACTACCTTAGCGGAATGGGTCACTTTTTTGCTTTCCTTAGCAGTCGTCGCGCTAATTGTTGGACTGGTTTTGCATAGTTGGATAACTCAAAGCGACGAGCCTCCTATTCTACAGGTTTCTGATACTACAGAAATTCGCGAAGTACAAGGACAATTTTACGTGCCCTTTACCGTGCATAATGCGGGTGGGGCAACGGCTGAATCTGTTCAGGTGATTGGTGAAATCGAACAAAATGGACAAGTCGTAGAAACTGGCGAACAGCAAATCGATTTTCTCTCAGAAAATGAGAAGCAAGAAGGTGCGTTTATTTTTACTCGCGACCCGCGCCAGAGTAATCTTAAGGTGCGAGTTGGCAGTTATAAGTTGCCCTAGTTATGGCTAAAGCAGCGTTAGACTAGATAGTCGGTGACTACTATAGAATCCAATGACACTTTTTACGCTGCGATCGCTCAAAAAAGATTTTGGCATCAAAGAAATTCTCAAAAATGCCAGTTTTAGCTTGGATGAAGGCGATAAAGTCGGATTAATCGGTACGAATGGTTCTGGCAAATCTACGCTGCTAAAAATGATTGCTGGATTAGAATCTATTGACGGCGGTGAAATCTGGGTCAATAGCGGCGCAAAAACCGTCTATCTTCCCCAACAACCAGAGCTAAACGAAGATAATACCGTTCTAGAGCAAGTATTTGCCGATAGCGGCGAACAGATGGCGCTAGTGCGCGAATATGAGGAACTGTCCGATAAGCTAGAACGCGGACAAGGAGAGCGCGATAAGATGATGGCGCGTTTGTCAAGTGTATCGCAACAAATCGAAGCATTGGGAGCATGGGAAGTAGAAACCAATGCCAAAATCATCTTAAGTCAGTTGGGAATCCAGGATTTTGATGCCAAGATTGGCAATTTATCGGGTGGCTATCGCAAGCGAATTGCCCTTGCAACCGCTTTGTTGTCCCAACCCGATGTCTTACTGATGGACGAACCGACTAACCACCTAGATGCGCTATCGGTGGAATGGTTGCAGAGTTATTTAAATCGCTATCGAGGTGCATTATTGCTGATTACACACGATCGCTATTTTTTAGATCGCGTCACTAATCGCATCCTAGAAATCGATCGCGGCGAACTCTATTCTTATTCTGGCAATTATTCTTATTATTTAGAGAAAAAAGCTCTAGCAGAAGATGCGGAAGCTAGTTCTGCGCGCAAACACGCAGGTGTATTGCGTAGAGAGTTAGAATGGCTCAAGCGCGGGCCAAAAGCAAGAAGTACCAAGCAAAAAGCTAGAATCGATCGCATTCGAGATATGCAAGGACAGGAATTCAAGCAAGCGCAAGGAAAAGTCGAGATTGCAACCGCAGGTCGTCGCATTGGCAAAAAGGTTATCGAAACGCAAAATATCTGCAAGTCCTACGGCGATCGCACCTTAATTAAAGATTTTACCTACATCTTCAACCCAGAAGATCGCATCGGGATAATTGGCAGCAATGGGGTTGGGAAGTCTACCTTAATGGATATTATTACCGGACGAGTACAACCCGATTCAGGCGGCATAGAAATCGGTTCTACGATTCATATTGGTTATTTCGACCAACATTCAGAAGATGTCAATCTCAACGAAAATCAACGAGTCATCGAATACCTCAAAAGCGTAGCGGAACTAGTCAAACTAGCAGATGGAAGCGTCATTTCAGCCTCTCAAATGTTGGAGAGATTTTTATTTCCTCCCAACCAACAATATGCACCCATTCATAAACTCTCCGGTGGAGAAAAACGGCGCTTATTTTTGTTGCGGGTGTTGATGAGTGCGCCGAACGTATTAATTTTAGACGAACCGACCAACGATCTCGACGTGCAAACGCTAGCAGTTCTCGAAGAGTATTTAGAAGATTTTAACGGATGCGCGATCGTAGTTTCGCACGATCGCTATTTTCTCGATCGCGTAGTTGACAGGATTTTTGCTTTTGAACCTGGCGGGACGTTGCGCCAATACGAAGGCAATTACTCGATGTATTTAGACTACCAGAAGGCACAAGAAGAAGCACAACAAGCTAACCTGCAAAGTGCCAAACCTGCATCTAATAAAGGCGCAACTAAACCTAAAACTTCTACCAATTCTAAATCTAACAAACTTTCTTTTAAAGAAAAGCGCGAATACGAAACGCTTGAAACTCAAATTCCCGAAATGGAAGCGCAAAAAGAAGAACTTGAGAAGAGTCTCTATAACGAACCTCCAAACGACTTTACCGAAATGCAACAGCTTACCGAACGTCTGGCACAATTGATAAATGCGATCGATACGGCGACCGAACGTTGGTTAGAACTTGCCGAACGAGAAAGTTAAATTAACTTACAATTCAGAGAATAATGAGAAGAGGATAAGACTTGCAGCAGTAAAGCCCGTTGCAAATGGGATTGGCAAACTAGAAGTGACAACAAAATTACGTAAACTTGTAGAAATGTTTTCTTAAGTATCCGACCATTGACGATCCGAATAAGCGATCGCTACAATCGTATTAATTAACAACTCCAAGCTGGGCAATTTCTACCGAGGTCGTAAAAAAAGTAGAATTAAGGCGCAATGGATATTGATTGGAGCTATATTTAGCATCAACTGATTGGAGTTATGTATTAACTTTTAAGCTTTTCCTTTAAATCTTTTTAGTCTTTTATCAATCTAGCATTGCATCTATGTCTGCAAAGATTACCCACGTTCGGAAATGGGTAGTTATTGGAGTCGGCGAAATCCTGCTGTCTTTATTTCTAATCGCTTTGGCTCCAGTATTTCTCAACTCAAATCGACCGATTTTTGGGTTCTTAATTTGGTTATTCGTTCCGACTTTATTAGGAAGTTCGGCAGGTTACGTCGCTCTGAAACTAACCGATGCTCGACGAGCGAGACAGATTTTCATCGCTAACTTTCCCGAATATTCTTATCTAAAATCCACCGATTTCTTAGCTGTTTCTTCTGCTCAAGTAACTCGCTATCTTTCAGTGCTTGAAGCTGCTAGAAAGTCTTCCGAATTCCAACAACTCGATATTTCTCTCTTGGCGTTATTACAAGACTTACAAAAATGAATAGCAAATTTTCTGTCTCAGTCGTTAGTTTTGCTTTACTAGCAATGGGATTGAGTTCGTGCGGTGTCATTCCTGGTACGAGTCAAGTTACCGTCGAACCTGGATTTGCTGGATTAAAAATTCAGCTTTATGGTGGAAACAAAGGAATTGAAAATGCCGAACTTGTCTCTGGAAGAGTTTGGTATAATTCCTACACCGAACAGGTGGTAATTTTTCCTACTTATATCAATACTTACCCTTTCACCCAAGCTGCTACTGAAGGCTCTGCTTCTGATGAGTCGGTCGTATTTTCTGTTGGCGGTAGTCCCGTTTCTGCCGATGTTGGTATATCTTTTGGTTTTACCACCGAGCAATTAGCTAATGCTCAAGAAACTAAACTACACCAGTTTTACAAAACCTATCGCAAAACGCCAGATGAGTTTCGAGCTAACGAATTGCGTAATGGCTTGCGCAACTGTTTCTCACAAGTAGCCGAAGAGTTGAATCTAACGCCATCGATGCTCTCTTATAACCAACAAAAGCTCGTATCTCGCGTGACTGACTGTACTCAAAAACGTTTCCCGACGATTATCGTTCAAGATGTATCGTTGTTGAGTCCCTTAAGATTGCCAGAAGAAATCCAAAAACGCATCAACGAACAATTTGCCGCTCAGCAAGCCGCACAAACCGCAGAAGCCAATCGCCGTCAGGTAGAAGCCGAAGCCGCCGCTAATGTCGCCAAAGCCAAAGGAGAAGCACAAGTAACGATAGAAAAAGCACGAGCCGAAGCCGAAGCCAACCGATTGAAAGCTGTTTCAATCACTTCCCAATTGTTGGAGTTAGAAAAGCTGGAAGTAGAGCGAGAAAGAATTCAAAAATGGAACGGACAGCAAGCTGCACCTGTAATACAAACGCCTAACGTGCAGTTAGGTAGTAATAAAATAGAATCCCAGCCTTAATAAGTAGACGAGTAGGGGAGACAAGGTAGACAAGAGGAAATATTTACTTTTGACTTTCAACCTCTGTAAGGGTTTTCCTGTCGTTCGCTCCTACGACATGGGCGCACGCTATGCGCCCCTACATTATTGAACTCATGAACTCCTAAAATATGAACCTCCAGCAACTATCAAAAATTGTTTCTAATCAACCCTATCCATTGTTATTTGCAACAGTTAGCGGGGCGCATTTGTATGGCTTTCCTTCTCCCAATTCCGATTACGATTTGCGCGGAAGTCATATTCTTCCAGTACGAGACGTTATAGGACTTAATGAAGTAAGAGAAACGATTGAAGTTGCCGAAATACAACATAAATTAGAACTCGATCTCGTCACTCACGATATCAAAAAATTTTTTAAAATGTTATTAGACATCTCCGAAATAGAAATAATTTTGATAAAATTCTCATAACAATGAATTTTGCTAATCCTAAATGAGTTCTGTATTAAAATATATTAATCAAAATCCTCAAGAAGCACAAAGGCTAGTTGG
>JAAUUT010000065.1 GCA_012031035.1 Candidatus Altimarinota bacterium
GTTGTAGTGCGACTGCTCAAGGGTCAGTCTTTTAGTCTTGGTCGCTTGAAACCTATATCTTTCAATCATTTAAGCGATTTAACTTTTTCTGATTCTTCGTAAATTGTAAAAAACCTACCCTTGTGAGCTATTTCATCCCCCTCAAACAGACCGCTCTTGACTTCAACTAAATCCCCAGAAGTTTGACCGAGCGTGACTTCAACAGCTTGAAAAGCATTACCATTTTGTATGTAAACCAGTTGTTTTCCATTTGCCTCAACTAAGGCAGAGTTGGGAATGGCTAAGATAG
Organism: Candidatus Altimarinota bacterium; assembly: GCA_012031035.1. Lineage (GTDB taxonomy): Bacteria > Cyanobacteriota > Cyanobacteriia > Cyanobacteriales > Microcystaceae > Hydrococcus. Next base: position 290 of record JAAUUT010000065.1, read on the forward strand.
CTGCCGAGGTTTGACCTGTCAGCACTTCTAATTCGGCAAACATTCCCGGTTTGAGAACTCCGCTAGAATTTTCGATTTGCGCTCTGACGGGTACAACTCGCGTTTCGCCTTGCACTACCGACCCTATTGAGGCAATGCGTCCGGTAAAAGTGCGATCGCTCGCAGAAGCCACCTTTAAGCTTACCCGTTGACCTGTTCTGACTTTGCCTAAATCTTTTTCATAAATATTAGCAGTAGCATAAACGCGACTGTCATTAACAATCGTCATCAGCTTGCCACCCGCATCTTGAAATGATTGTCCGAGGGTAACTTCTCTGTCAGCAACTCTGCCAGAAATTGGCGCAGTTATTGTGACTAATCCTTTAGCATTGGCGCGAGTTCCTAATTGCGCCAGTCGAGTTTGATAAACTCTATCGCTCAGTTTCAATCGCGATTTAGCTACTTCAACTGCTGCGGTAGCGCGTTTGAGTTGTGCTTCGGCATCAATAACGTCTCGACGGCTCGAAGCTTTGGTAAGATCGGCTTGTGCCTCCTTGAACTGAGTTTCGGACTCCAATGCCGTGCGGCGTGGCAAAGCGCCAGATTCAGCTAGCTGCTTGTCCTTTTCATACTTTTCTTTGGCAAAAGATAATTGGCTTTGTGCTTGCGCTATTTCATCGTTAGCGATTTGGGAGAATTTTTCATAATTTTGTCGGGCTAAGCTCAAATCTGCCTGTGCCTGCTGCAAATCTGCGTCCGCTTCTGCTCGTTTTTCTTGGGAACTAACCCGTAGTTCTACCAACTGAGGACTGTAGAGGACGGCAATGGGTTGACCCGACTCTACTCTGTCACCTGGTTCTACTAAAAGTTCTGTTACTTTTGCTCCTTCGACAGGCGTAGTAACTTCTACTTGCTTGCTAGGGAGCGTTTCAATCTGTCCGGTGGTTTTTAGCCCCACATCGACTCGCTTGCTCGTTACGGATTCGACGGTAATTCCCAGTCGTTTGGCAGTTTGGGCATCAACTGGAATAGAATTAGAAGTCCCATTCGTAGCATTTCCACCTTGAAATTCATCGCCGTGTCCGCCGTGCGCTAAAACCGCAGTGGGAGCAGTCAGGAGAAATAGGCTTACAATTGCTCCAGAAAGACAACGAAGCCAAGAAAGGGAGTAAGAGAGGTAAGTATTACTCATTTGAGTCTTGAAAACAAGAACTGCGCTTAAATAATAGTTTTTCAGGTGAAGATGAAATCAGGATGAAATTCTTATCTGATTTAGTTTTTATATCTTCTCTTTAATTTTTGCTAATACCGTTCTCGATACGATCGCGTCTTTTTATGAACAAGCGTCTCAAATTCTCTTCTGGATCTGCGACAAATGATAAAATTCAGATTATTTTGTAATCGGATTGAATAGGCTAAACGTGGTTCAAACATCCGTAAATCCCTCTTTACCCAGTCATTTCTTCTGCGGGGGAGAAAATTTAAAAGATTGGCTCGATCGGGTTGCTAACAACATCATAGCGGGCGATCGCATCACTAAAACAGAAGCCCTGACGCTGACTCAGATTGAAGGACAAGCAAATATCCTATTGTTGTGCGAAGCAGCAAATCGCATTCGCGAAGCTTGTTGCGGTAATGTTGTCGATTTGTGTAGCATCATTAACGTCAAATCGGGCAACTGTTCTGAAAATTGTAGCTTTTGCGCGCAATCTTCCCATCATCCCGGCAAAGATTCCCCTATCTACGGACTCAAGACGCAAGCAGAAATTCTCGCCCAGGCCAAAGCAGCAGCAACATCGGGAGCAAAGCGCTTTTGTTTGGTAAGTCAGGGACGGGGAATTAAGTATAACAGCCCAAGATCGAAAGAATTCGAGCAAATATTAGAAACAGTTCGTCAAATTATTGCTGAAACTGATATTAAACCTTGCTGCGCCTTGGGAGAAGTTACGATAGAACAGGCACAGGCGCTCAAAGACGCTGGCGTAACTCGCTACAATCACAATTTAGAAGCCTCAGAGAATTTCTTTCCCGAAATCGTCACGACACATAGTTGGCGCGATCGCACAGAAACGATAAACAACTTAAAATCCGTTGGCATTCAAGCCTGTACGGGCGGTATTATCGGCATGGGCGAAAGTTGGGAGGATCGGGTCGATCTCGCTTTAGCATTGCGCGAATTAGAGGTAGAATCCGTCCCGATTAACTTACTCAATTCCAGACAGGGAACGCCATTAGACAATAGTCCCCGACTCGATCCCTATGAAGCATTAAAAGCGATCGCGATTTTCCGTTTCATTCTCCCTACACAAATCCTTCGCTATGCAGGCGGTAGAGAAGTTGTCATGGGAGAACTACAAAGCATGGGATTAAAAGCAGGAATTAATGCTATGCTAATCGGACACTACCTCACAACGCTAGGACAACCTCCAGAGGAGGATCGTGCCATGCTAGAATCATTAGGACTTCAAGGCGGTGAAGCCCCCATTCCAGGTGAGTACCAACCGACGAAGCAACGCTAAAAAGCGTACCTCTCGCACCATCGAACCAACAAATAACGTGTCTGGAATTAATCAATTTCTCTGGGCATTCATCGGTCTATTGTTAACCGTCTTAGGCACGTTTGTTGAAGCTTTTACAACAAATCCACCCTGGCATTGGACAGAAAAAGGGATTTACTCCCACTCTCTAGGCATTACTTATCAAATTGGTGCTGTCTTACTGACGGGTTGTTTGGGAGGAAAAAATGCCGGGGCGATTTCTCAAATTGCCTATGTAATCTTGGGAACGATTGGATTGCCTATTTTTGCTCGCGGTGGCGGTTTGGGATATCTTGGCGAACCTAGTTTTGGCTATTTGATTGGGTTTATTCCTGGTGCTTGGATATGTGGATATCTCGCTTTTCGCAATCGAGCAAGGTTGGAATTGTTAGCTTTAAGTGCTTTGTTCGGTCTGTTATTCGTGCATTTATGCGGGTTAATCTATCTAGTGGGTTTATCTTATTTAGGTTCGTCAGATAATTTAACGGCTGAAAATTTACCAGAAATGATTAATCGTTACTCAGTTGCACCAATCCCCGGTCAGTTAATTATGATTTGCGTTGTAGCTGCGATCGCGTTTATTTTACGTCAGATATTGTTTTATTAAGGTGATTGGTGAATAGGGATTGGCGATTGGTGAATAGGGATTGGTAATTAAAAACTAATAAATTGACCGAATTTCCTAGTTTCCCAGTCCCTAATCTCCCAATGTCCCAGTATCCCACTCACCGATATCCCAGTGTTCCGATGTCCCAGTATCCCAATCCCTTCAATACACAAAAGCTTGAAAATGTCAAAAAACCGCTCTTTTTGGATTGTTGCGATTATTAGTCTGATTTTGGATCAGTTGACGAAATACTGGGTTGTGCAAAACTTTTCTTTAGGTGAAAGTTGGCCTTTATGGGCAAATGTTTTTCATTTTACCTATGTAAGAAATACGGGTGCAGCTTTTAGTTTCTTTAGTGGGGGTGCTTTTTGGCTGCGGTGGTTGTCATTAATCGTTAGTTTGGGATTAATGGCTTTTGCCGTGTGGGGGCCTAAGATGAAGACAGGCGAACAATTGAGCTTAGGATTTATCTTAGCGGGAGCTTTTGGGAATGGAATCGATCGCTTTTTATTTAGCTACGTTGTAGATTTTCTCGATTTTCGTTTGATTCACTTTCCCGTCTTTAATTTAGCTGACGTATCGATTAATATCGGGATGATTTTGTTAATAATTACTAGCTTTCGAGAAACAAAAAAGTAACTAAAATTAATGACTAATCCATTTAGCATCAATAACGAAGCAAATTCCTCCAACTTTTTTTAACAAAGGCGTAAATTGTTCCAAAAGAGTATTTAACTGTTGTTCGTTAGTGCAGACAGTCATGATGTAATGACTGCTAAAATCGCAATCGAGAGCCGAACAAGAAACACCGCGATCGCCTTTTCCTGAAGTATCTTCTATAATTGTATATCCACTTACCTTAATGTTATCTAAAATAGCAAGTGCCTTTTCTAAATAGAGACTATTAATAATAATCTCGACTTTTTTGACATCTTGCATGACATCAACAGCTAAATTCATCTGGCTAGAATCCCTATCTAAATTAATAGTGCGATCGACTTCAGTAATCAAACAAATTCCACCATTTTTTTGAGAATTGGGATAACTTTATCAATCAAACCACCCACTTTTTTGTTACTGCTACTAACAGTTATGATATAACTATTACTAAATTCTCGTCCTACATCCATTTAAGCAATACCAAGGAACAAAAGCTAACTTTTATACAGAGCGAGAAAAAGTAGAAATTACAGCGTTTTTGCATCATCTTTCCGATTTTTTAGAGGCAGGAAAAAGTTGTGGATTTACCCTCAAGGAGTTTAAGGAATGGTGGCATCCACAAGACCATAATAAAATACCAAGGCTAGTATCATTTGTCTTTGAGAAATAATTAAGACTGATGGATTAATCGATTTAATTCCTGTTGCATTTGTACGACGACTAAATTGTAACAAGCATCGACATAAGCGCGATCGCTTGCAGCTTCTCGTCCATAGCGATCGAAAATAATCGGCGCACAGACGCGAGTATGTATCGAGACGGGCAAGGGAATATTAGGCAACGGGCCAATTCCCAGTCCCCAAGGCAGTCCTAAATAAAGCGGAAAGATTTCGGGGTCGGTATCGAACAACCAAGGCATTCCCCAGTCGTGAAGTTGTTTGACGATTTCGTAACAATCGCCCAATACCATTAAGGTTTCGTGGGCCCCTTGAGAAATGAGGGGAATAATGGGGACTTTTTCTTGCAATGCCAATTTGATAAACCCTTTACGTCCGGCAAAATAAATGCGATCGCGTTGGGAATAAGGACGAAAAACATCTTGTGCGCCGCCGGGATAAACCAAAAGACTCGCACCTTTTTGTAAAGCGGCGATCGCCATTTGAGGTCGTGCTGGAATCGCTCCCATCTGGCCTGCCAATTTTGCCAATGGCGGGTTAACCTTCCAGACGCTCTTGTGCATTAAACCATAAACGGGTCGCTGCACGCCAAAACGGTGAAACCAATCGTACATCATCATATGCGTATCGGGAGCCGCTAGACCGCCATTATGAGAACCGACGAGTAAAACCTTACCTCTGTCTGGAATATGATGCCAGCCATCGGTTTTAACGCGAAAGTAATATCGATAAAACCATGCTGACAAAGGCATAAAAGACTTAATAACGTCAGGATTTCTTTCTTCTAAGGGGCTGGGCATCAATCGCTCTCAAAGACAGCAAAGCAAAAACTATTGTAAGGTTCGTAGCTCCCTTTTTGTTGAGCGCTTCAGTAATAAAAAAATAAGTTGTCAATTTTATGGTTTAACTGTTATTGTAGATAAGGCGACGCGGGATAGAGCAGTCTGGTAGCTCGTCGGGCTCATAACCCGAAGGTCAGTGGTTCAAATCCACTTCCCGCCACCAACTAAATAGATTATTTTGAAATTAGATTCTGTTAAATAATATGGCAGAGTCTAATTTTTTTTTCTTAAATAAAAGAAAATCAAACTCAAATTTAAGTATTTATTAACTATTTATAGTGCTTAAAAAAAATCGTAGAAGTAGATAAAAATCAATACTACAAACGTCCCACGAACCGCTTAACTGTGCTAAACTTTGAGCGTAAGAATTATATTCGGCAATGCAGTTCGTTTCCCCGCTCTTAATAGGCAACGTCTCTCCGAATTTAATTCTCAAAATTTCGAGTTCGGAGAGATACCATGTCAATATTTATTGGAAATTTACCTTACGAAGTAAGTCAGGAGGATTTGACGCAAGTTTTTGCAGACTTCGGCACAGTTAAAAGTATCAGAATTCCAACCGACCGAGAAACAGGTCGCCTTCGGGGTTTCGCGTTTGTAGAAATGGAAACAGAAGCTGAAGAATCCGCAGCCATAGAAGCTCTCGATGGTGCTGAGTGGGTAGGTCGCAATTTAAAAGTTAGTAAAGCCAGACCTCGCGAAGAAAAACGTCCTTCTTCTGGCGAAAGAAATGGCGAACGTCGTTTTTCTCGTCGTTACTAAGAATAGCATACTTGCATAATAAAACTTGATTCAAGGGGCAGGCGATCGCTTACCCCTTGATTTTTTTGATTTTCCAGCGGAAACAAGATTGAAGCTTTCTTGTCACTGATCTATTGATAAAACCAATAATCAATATAAAATGTCGTCTATTGTATCGAGTCTTCTTTTATCGGGTCTCATCTTGGTTCAAGCTTCTTCAACAACGCCTCAACCTCAACCCCAAGAAATCATTCAACCGCAAGAGGTTCGTTCTCTAGCAGGAAAACTCAATAAAATTCCCGTTTTTAACAGTAATAGTCCAGAATTAGTTTTAAAAGAAGGAATTTTATTATCGACCTTTTCGCCACAAAACAAAGCAAATCCAGAAGCACATTTAAACTTTCCTTTGCAGGGAAATTTTGACATTTTTGCCCATCATGTCGCCAAAGCGCCAACCCCTGAAGATTTGCGATCGCTTTATTTAGGAATTATTTTACACAATCCTACCCAGCAACCCGTCACCGTTGATATTCTGCAAGCTGCTAGTTATTTAAGCCAGCCAGATGCACCATTTATTGAGTTACCGCCTCAAGTCGAAGATCCCACAGGAAAGGTCTATGCAGGCCCAGGAAGCCGCGTAATGGGAGATATCCTCAGAGGTCGCCGCCATCAAGACATATTTGAGCCTCAAATTGTCATTGCGCCCGGAGAAAGCCAGATGTTAGTCAATTTACCGATTCCCGTGCGCGAACTAGAACCGCCGCTTAACGGTCGTTCGACTTATATGCGGTTGCGCAGTAACGGGAAGGTTTACGCAGCTAGTTTAGCCATGTTTGCCCCAAAAGACGAAACCGGACAAGAAAGACCGCCAACTCTCGAAGAGTGGGAAAATTTGCTAGAAGAAGGAGAATTAGCAACTCCGCGCGATCGCGCTCCTACCCCTCCTGGTACATCGGGTAATATTGTTTATGGTCGGGTCGCTGGCGTGTCTGCTGGGTCGATTTGGAAAGCTAAATTAAGCGATTTAGGTTCTGTAGATCTCGCGATTCCAGGCAAAGGTGAAGCTTTCTCCTATGGGTTAAGTACCCTTGATGGCGGTCAGTTAGGCACAAACCAAGTCCAAAGTGCCCCCATGTTAGTCCGCTATCCCGACACGGCTTACAAAGCTCACGGTAATTATGGGGTACAGTATAGTATCGCTTTACCCTTGCGCAATCCAACCCAGGAAAGTCAAACCGTCGCAGTTAAGCTGCAAACCCCCATTAAACAAGACCAACTAAAAGACGGTTTGCGTTTTCTCGACCCTCCCGCCCAACAAGTTTTCTTTCGAGGAACGGTACGAGTTAGCTATGAAGACGAGCAAAAAGTCTCTCAAACTCGCTATTTTCATCTAGTTCAAAAACGGGGACAACGGGGAGAACCGTTAGTCAAGATAAAAATTCCTACTATGGATTGGCGTTTAGTGCAAGTAGATTTCCTCTATCCTCCCGATGCCACTCCACCGCAAGTATTGACAGTCGAGACGCTAAAATAATTCGTAATTCGTAATTCGTAATTATTTGGCTACAAACCTCTAATTATTGCAATTATGAATTGGAGCGAAGCGATCTGACAGGAGGTAACTGTGGACTGGTGGCAAAAGCTAAATAACAATCCTCTAGCTCGTCTTGGTGCGATTGTACTGGTAATTTTTTATGTAATCGTCATTTTTGCTGATTTTACTGCCCCTTATCGACCCTGCGACAGTTATGACTTGTCTCGTAACTTATGTAAGGTAGAGTCAGATACTTCGCTTTTGCCACCGACAACAATCTACTGGCGCGTTCAAGAAGGGCCCTCAAAAGGACAGTGGATAGGGCCGCACGTTTATCCAATTACTCAGAGTCCTACGGATCTAGAAACGGGCGATCGCAAATTAGTCGTCGATTTTAAAAACCCTTCTCCCGTAAGCTTTTTTGCTAAAGGAGAACCCTATCAATTGTTTCAAATTCAGCTTCCCTTACCGCCAACCTACGAAGAAGTAGAAGTATTTCCTGGCATTCCCTTCGATAGGCATTTATTTACCACGCAAGGAACGGGCAAACTAAATCTATTAGGCACTGACGAACAAGGACGAGATGTATTGAGTCGTCTTATTTTTGGCGGTAGAATTAGCCTCTTTATCGGTTTAGTTGGGATTGTGATTTCATTCCCGTTAGGAATGTTAATTGGCGGCATTTCCGGCTATTTTGGCGGCTGGCTAGATGCAATTTTAATGCGCTTGGTAGAAGTCTTGATGACGATTCCTGGTATTTATCTGTTAGTAGCGCTAGCGGCTGTTTTACCGCCCGGTTTGAGTAGTGCCCAACGCTTCTTACTAATTGTTTTGATTACTTCCTTTATCGGTTGGTCGGGACTCGCAAGGACAATTAGAGGACAAGTCCTCTCGCTTAAAGAACAAGAATTCGTACAGGCAGCGCGAGCAATGGGCGCAAAACCCCTTTATATTATTATTCGCCATGTCTTACCCCAAACTGCCAGCTACATTATTATTTCTGCTACTCTGGCAGTACCGGGATTTATCGTTGCCGAATCAGTTTTGAGCTTAATCGGTTTAGGCATTCAGCAACCCGACCCCAGTTGGGGAAATTTACTATCTATCGCAACTAATGCTTCTATTTTAGTGCTACAACCTTGGCTGATTTGGCCGCCAGCGTTGCTCATCATTTTAACCGTTCTCTCATTTAACGTACTAGGCGATGGATTGCGGGATTCACTCGACCCGCGAAACTTGTCTAGGAGAAATTAACTTGTTCTTAAGCTGTCACGCGCTTTTAAATAATTTGATGAGACGAGGCAACAGGGAACAGGAAACAGCTAGAAGATTAAGATAAATTTAGTGAATCTAAAAATAGGAAAATCAAATACGTTTTAGCTTACTCAATTTAAACTTTTCTTAAATAAATTGAGACCTTTATTAATTATTTCTTTGTTTAAGAGTAGGGGTTAGATTATTTGGCTTACACTAACTGACAAACACTCCCAAAAATTCTGAATTGTTAATTCGCAATTACCAAATTTAAGGAACAAGTTTTTGAATTATGGAGGTTAAATACTGAAATTTTTTATTAATTTCATAATTCATAACTCATAATTCAACTGACATAGCCAAAGAAAAGATCATGAATCTACCGATTGAAACCTCTATCAGCCCTCAAATCAATATTGAAGACGATCGCACTGGGTTAAGCGTCAACACCCTAAGAAGTGCCTTAGCCGATAATCTATTTTATATTCAAGGCAAAGTTCCTGGAACCGCTACAAAGAACGATTATTATATGGCACTAGCTTATACAGTACGCGATCGCCTCTTACAATATTGGCTCAACACCACGCAAACTTACAGGAAAAAAGAGGTAAAAGTCGTTTGCTATCTTAGTGCAGAATTTCTTGTCGGGCCTCATTTAGCTAACAATCTCATTAACTTAGGACTATACGATCGCATCCGTCAAGCGGTAACAGAATCGGGTCTTAATCTCCAAGAACTAATCGAACAAGAAGAAGAACCTGGTTTGGGTAATGGCGGTTTGGGTCGCCTTGCTGCTTGTTATCTAGACTCGCTTTCTACCTTAGAAATTCCAGCCATTGGATACGGAATTCGCTACGAATTTGGCATTTTCGACCAAGAAATCCACGATGGTTGGCAAGTCGAAATCACTGATAAATGGTTGCAATACGGCAACCCGTGGGAAATTGCTCGTCCAGAGGAATCCGTCGAAGTTAAATTTGGCGGTCGCACCGAACCCTATCACGACAACCAAGGCAATTATCGCGTGCGCTGGGTTCCTAATCGAGTCGTTAAAGGAATTCCCTACGATACTCCAATCTTAGGATACCAGGTCAATACTGCTAATACGATGCGTCTGTGGAAAGCAGAAGCAGCAGAATCTTTTGATTTCCAAGCATTCAATCTCGGCGATTATTACGGTGCAGTTAACGCCAAAGTCGTCTCAGAAAATTTAACCAAAGTTCTCTATCCCAACGACGAACAAATTCAAGGAAAAGAACTGCGATTGCAACAGCAATACTTCTTCGTTTCCTGTTCTCTACAAGATATGATTCGCTTGCTGCTGGCAGCAGGAGAAGGGTTAGATAATTTCCCCCAACACTTTGCCGTTCAACTCAACGACACTCATCCCGCAATTGGCGTTGCCGAACTGATGCGCTTGTTAGTAGACGAGCATTTCATGAACTGGGATAAAGCTTGGCAGATTACGCAAAATACGTTTGGCTATACTAACCATACTTTATTACCCGAAGCTCTAGAAAAATGGTCAGTCGAGCTTTTTAGTCGTCTGCTTCCCCGACATTTAGAAATTATCTATGAAATCAATCAACGTTTTCTCAATCGCGTGCGCATGAAATATCCTAGCGACCCCAGCAAAGTATCGCGCCTTTCTCTCATCGATGAAAGCGGCGAAAGATACGTCCGCATGGCAAATCTGGCCTGTATCGGTTCCCATGCCATTAATGGAGTCGCCGCCTTACATAGCGAATTACTCAAAAAGACCGTCCTCAAAGACTTTTACGATCTCGAACCCGAAAAGTTTAGCAATAAAACCAACGGAGTTACCCCTCGTCGTTGGATGGTTCTTAGCAATCCCCAGTTAACCCGATTGCTAAATCAAAACATTGGCGACAATTGGATTAAACATCTCGATGAGTTGAAAAAGTTAGAAGCTTTTGTTGAAGATGCTTCATTCCGCCACCAATGGCGACAAATCAAACAGGATATTAAAGGCGATTTAGCTGCTTATATCCGTCAAAAACTCAATATTAGCGTCGATACAGAATCGATATTCGACGTACAAGTCAAACGCATTCACGAATACAAGCGCCAACATCTCGGTATTCTACACGTCATTAGCCTTTACTATCGTCTCAAAAGCGATCGCAATTTCGATTTTACCCCTCGTACTTTCATCTTTGGCGGCAAGGCAGCGCCAGGTTACTTTATGGCCAAGTTGATAATTAAGTTAATCAACTCCGTCGCCGATGTCGTCAACAACGATCCTGAAGTGCGCGATCGCATCAAAGTCGTCTTTATACCCAACTATAACGTTACTCTCGGTCAGCGAGTCTATCCTGCCGCAGATCTCTCCGAACAAATCTCCACCGCAGGCAAAGAAGCTTCCGGTACGGGAAACATGAAATTCTCTCTTAACGGCGCACTCACCATTGGAACTCTCGATGGCGCAAACGTCGAAATCCGCAAAGAAGTCGGCGCAGAAAACTTTTTCTTATTTGGCTTGACAAACGAGGAAGTTTATGGATTGAAAGCCCAAGGATATAAGCCGATCGACTATTACAACAACAACGCACAACTAAAAGCTGTTATCGATTTAATTAGTTCGGGTTTCTTCTCTGGCGGCAATACCGATTTATTTAAACCCTTGCTAGACAATTTGTTGTATCGAGATGAATATATGCTCTTTGCCGATTATCAATCGTATCTCGACGCGCAAAGAAAAAAGTTTGGCGAAGTCTTCATCGCGACTCGCGACCAAATGGACGCGGATGTCAATTCTCAATGTAGCGCGAATGGGCAAATTCTCCAGCGATCGCTCGATCCGAGAATACTGTCAGGAAATTTGGAATGTCCAACCCGTCCCGATTGAAATGGTACAACTCTGTCCGGGAGGTCAGTGCTTATTGGTGTAAAAAGGTGATTGGTGAATGGGGATTGGGAAAAGGGGAAAGGGTAAAGGTTTTATGTATTTTTCCTCCTTGTCTCCCCGTCTCCCTGTCTCCCCGTCTCCCTTGTCCCCCTTGTCTCCCTTGTCTTCAAGAATTTCCCTTACTCTCGCACTATGAATCTAAAAATCTACTTCCTCAGACACGGAGAAACCGTATCCAGTCAAAGCGGAACCTATTGCGGTAGTTTGGATGTCGATTTAACGCCAGAAGGCTATCAAATGGCGGACGATTTTGCGGATGCCTATAAAAACCTACCCTGGAAATCTGTTTTTGCTAGTCCCATGCACCGTACTCTGGTTACGGCTAAACCTTTGTGCGATTCCTTGGGAATAGATATCAAACTGAGGGACGGACTTAAAGAAATCGCTTATGGAAAATGGGAAGGCAAAATGCCAGAAGAAGTCGATCGCGATTTTCACGATGACTACGTGCGCTGGTTGGCAGATCCTGGATGGAGTGCGCCGACGGCAGGAGAAAAAGGAGTAGATATTGCTCGTCGAAGTTCTCAAGTCTTAGATGAAATCGAACGAACTTGCGACGGGGGAAATGTTTTAGTTGTCTCTCACAAAGCAACGATTCGGATTATGTTGTGCGAGTTGCTGGGAATTGATGTAGGACGCTTTCGCGATCGCATTGGCATACCCGTTGCTTCCGTTACCATTGTAGAAATCGCCGAACGCGGGCCGCTAGTTCATGTTATGGGCGATCGCTCTCATTTAAGAAAGGAACTTAGGGAGCGAGTAGGGAGTTAGATGTAAATGAGATTACTTGGATTATTTTAGACGCGATCGCTAAGCAGATCCATTAAGCTTTATCCGACCCAAAGTCTTCAAAAGTAAATCATCTTGTTGCAAATGCGCGATCGCAACGCCTAAAATCGAGTAGGTAAAAGATTGCGATCGCCGATAATTTCTAAAGCGGTACTAACTCAGGAAAATTGAGTAACAGTTGTTCGTTATCGAGTTCGTCTCCCAATCGTGCGGGGGAAAAATGAAATTGAATTGCTTGTAATCTATCTTGATAGTGAAGATTAATCAATGCTTTGAGAGCGTCTTCTAAAGCATCTCTGTCAGCTAGATTATTTTCTAGTTCTGGCGATTCGCCATCAAAAGCGACTACTAGCATCACCACGAGGTTATGGGTGATAGGTAAAGATAAAGGTTCCCTTTCAGAAGAAGAATCGAAATCGGGTTCGCTGAGGTAACGTTGGGCAGAATCTGTAAATAGTTCGTTGACGTAATCTCCGGCTTCTCCTTCATTCCAAAAAACATCGCCCTCATTGCCTGCCGATCGCCAATAGAGACTCATTTGTAAGAGATTTTGGCAAATATTTACCAATCCTTCGCCTAAAACCTCCATTTCTCCATCAGAATCGATCCCTTGCCTCGCTTCTCGATTCAAAACGCCCAGTAAGGGGGCAACCTCGTCGCCTGCTAGATGAACGAAGATGCGACAGACGACATAACGAGTTTTTCCAGTGAATTGATTTAGGCGATCGCGCCAAGAACTCATCTACTTACCCAAATAGATACTTTCTTCTAAGATATCTTATCAGCGACTATATCTTGGGTTTGTTCTTGTATCCAATCCAAAATCGCCTGTACTAATTGAGGGTCTTTAGGAGAGAAGTGTTTGAGTTTGGGGATGCTTTGTTCGCTGACGACGCAGATTGCCCCGTCAAACTTACTGAGAACTTCTAGAAACTCATGAGAAAAGTCTTTTCTTTGGGTATCTGCAACGTTTTCATAAAAGATGAGGACAAACGAGAGAGCGTCACCATTGCGTCTGAGCATATTCCAGTAAAGCCTTAGTTTTGCCATCGTATCGGGCACGCCGTATTCAAACTGAGGACAGTTTTGTGCCAACATACAATCGTAGATATCGATCGGTGGGTTGTCTGGATCGATAAATTGGCTGCTATCGATATAGATAGGTTTAACAGTATGACTTAATTCGGGTTTGGCAAGAATTGCTTGGTATAGAGAAGAGAAAAAATCGGAATCATTGCTGTTATCTATTTGAGGGGTTTCAGTGACCTTTAACTCGATTTCGTTTTCGTCAAACAAATCGTCTGGTTGACGATTGCTCTCTGGTTCTACGGGAAGCGGACGGAAGTACCAAGCTTGATGAAATTCTGAGTAAGGCAATCTTTGGGCGCAGTACCAAATGAGTTTGTAGGAGGCGATATCGGGGACTGCTGTTTTGTAGAGGAAGCTATCTCTGAGCGCCGATACGATTGGCATCATTTGTCTATCTTGCAATAGTTCGAGCAAACTGTCTGCAATTTGCGCTCGTGTGGTTTCGTCTTCAATCGAGCCGAGCAATCCTAGTAAAGTAGCGATCGCATCTCGATTTCCCCTGCCAATTTTGCCGAGGCTTTTAATGGCTTGTTTGAAGGTATCTTTATCGCGACTCGATTGGATCAAGCGAATAATCGTTGCGATCGCAGCAGGGTTATTTTTACCGACTTCGCCCAAGCTTTCTGCGGCGAGGAAGCGAATATCTTTATCTTGACTCAGGTGAATTAAACGAATGAGCGTTTTAATGGCTTCAGAATTATTGGGATCGATTTTGCCTAAGCTATCAGCCGCTTGCCTGCAAGTAAACTCGTCGTAAGAGATGCGCAGAAGCGAGCTTAGTGCGGAAATTGCTTCGGGATTGACTGGATCGATTTTGCTTAGGCTTTCTGCGGCTTCGCGACGGGTATCTTCATCGTCTGCGTACTGCATTAATTTAACCAAAGCAGCGATCGCGACGGGATGGTCGGATTGAATTTTAACCAAACTATCGATGGCTTCTTTGCGTAACAAGTTGCGATCGCTCGATTTAATAATCGCGACGAGTGCGTCGATGGCTTCTTGAGAGTCCTTACCAATTTTGCCCAAACTGCTGACGGCTATCCAACGCACGAATATATCTTCTGACGTTTTTAGCAGTTGTACTAAAGCTGCGATCGCATCGGCGTTGCCCGGTTCGATTTCTCCCAAGCTATAAACGGCTTTTTTGCGAATCTCTTCGTTTTTTGCCGATTTCAGCAGTTGAATTAAAACGCGATCGCAGTTGGATTGCCCGGATCGAGCTTTTCTAAGCTTTCTGCGGCTTGACGGCGCATTCCTTCGTCTTCGCTGGCGCGAATGAGTTGGACTAAGGTGGCGATTGCACCAGAATTTCCTCTCCCGACAATTTCTAGACACTCAAACGCTCTGCGTCCAGTGGTGCTGAATCCTGCGGCATGGATAAGGTTAAGCAAAGCAGCGATCGTTTTGCGTTCGCCTTTGCCGATTTTTTCTAGACCATTGAAGGCAATTTGTTGCAAGTCTTCCCTCGTGTCGGGGGCAAGCAATCGGGTTAAAGTGGCGATCGCTTTTAGATTACCTGGATCGATGATTCCTAAGCAGTCGGCTAGTTGTAAGTGAAACGATTCTGAGGAGGAGGAATCGAGCCTTTGACTTAATGCCGCGATCGCATCGGCATTGTTTTTACCGATTGTTTCTAAGCTTTTAAAAATTTGCAATCGCAGTTGTTCGTTGTCGGTTGTCTCCAACATTTTTACTAACAAGGCGATTGCCCGACTGCGATCGGTTTCGAGCAATACGTTTCTGGCTGCTTCGGCGATCGGAGGAGGCGTTGCTTTTTGCTTTGAGTTACTATAGTTTAGTCCGCCAACACCCCATTTAACGATTTTGCTGATGATTTCATTGGCTCTGGTGCAATCGGGAAACTCCGCTAATCCTGCTGCTGCGATGAAATAAGCTCGTTTTCCATAAAAGTTTTCGTATCCACACTTGTCATCAAACTCGATGGCAGCATTTATTAGAGCTTCTTTCTCTTCCTTGGGGATTTCCGAGCGCCCCAACCACATCAAAACGACTTGTTTCCACTGTGGCTCGAAAAAGCGGTAACTATTTTGTTGGGGATTTAAAAAGAAATGCCAATCGTCGATCGCACAAGCTGCAAAATAAGCTTGAAAGGTCGTATCGAAAAACGTGTAGTATTTTTCGTGCGGATTTTCTGTGAAAATTCCTACATTCTGAAGCCATCCCAGTCGTATGGCCAAGCGAAATAGAGGCGTATCCTCTGGCAAAATCTGGGTCACTAAGCTATGAGGAATTTGCTCTGAGGATTTGCTTTGCAGTGCTTGTAGTGCTAGTTGTCCTAACCCATCATTTAACTGTTGCTGCTGTTCGGAGTTGGTGGCTTTAGTTTCGGCTTTCCACTGATAAAATTCTGGAACCAACTTCTTATAAAGTTCGGCTCTCGTACTGGGTAGATCTTGCGGTTGCTGTTGCCACAGGCGACATAGTAGGGACAGGCGTAAAGGGTTTTCGAGCCAACGGCGAATTTGAACGTTTTCGGGACGAGCGAGCGTGTTAAATAACTTTTCTCCCAAGTTTTCTGGCTTTTCTTGGGTTTGTGGCAAACCTTGAGCGGGACTAAACCATTGTTCGATAAAGGCTTTGACTTGTTCGGGATAGTTAAACTCTAAGGTTTGATAGGCATCAAAACTCGCTAGGACATCTTGATTGCTTCTCCAAACGCGATCGCGACAAGTTAAGATAATGCGAACTTTTTCCGTCCAACTGCGAATTTGTCGAACGACGCTTAACACCTGGATTGCTCGGTCATCGACTGCATCGATTAAAAGCCAAACGCGACCGCTATTGAGTATTTCCTCAAAGGCTTCTTGCCATTCTATGGGCGGTAGTTCGCTATCTTTCGCCGCTTGTGGCAGCCATTTTTGTCGCAAATAGCGATCGAAAAGACTCGTTCCTAATTGAGGGGCACTAATCCAAATGGGAATGTCTTCGGTTTTTTCTAATATCCACTCGGCAATCTTTTGTAGTAGTAAGGTTTTTCCTGTTCCCGATTCTCCAACAACGACTAGTTTGCGTCCTTGAGTGCGACTTTTACCTCCTGCCAACACTTGCTCGAAGAATTGTTTGTGTTGAAAGGTTCGCGTAATTAAATCTTCAGTCGAACTGTGAGATAGATTGTTTGCTTCTAAAATAGCTTCTTGGCTACTCGATTGTTGCTGCCGCGCGATAGAACCCAATGATATAGTAATGTTATCTTCTTTGCGATCGAGTCCGTCGGGTTGAGTCGTCAGAGGATTCATGGGAAGCGAGCGATCGAGCATGACTCGGCAGACTTTGCGCCAGTCTATTTGGGATTTTTTAGCCTCTGTTGGTAAGCGCTTTTCAGACATCATGTAAGCTTTATTGTAACCCGGTTGCACGAGTGCCATGACAGTTGTTTAGCAGTGGAAGAACCCTGCAATTTTAATGTACCCAAATTAAAGCGAATTCTATCGTAAAGTGTGCAGGTGAATATTATGGTTAATTGCGCCCAAGATTGCATCAATGGTTGTCTTCTAGGCGAAAAGTGCCCTAATCAAGAATTTGTGGCTCAAGCTTCCAATTTTATCAAAGATACGTCCTTAGACAAAATGTTAGAAATGGCGGAGGCAGCCCGGATGAAAAAGTTGACGGAGCCTCCTAAATGGGTAATTCCCGACGACCTCTAAGAAAGACAAGGGAGACAAGGGAGATAAGGGAAAATAATTACTTCCGACTTCCCTTATCCGCCACGCAGGACGATGAGTCCGAGCAGCGCCGACTTCCGACTTAAAAACTACAAGTCATGTCTCTGCTCTAAAACAAAACTGCTACAGTAGGGCTACGCCGTCCTGACGGGCAGCTTGTTGAACGGCTGCCGATACGGCGGTGACGACTCGCGAATCAAAAACAGAAGGAATGATATGTTCTCGATCTAGGGTAACAGCCGTCACGAGAGACGCGATCGCTTTAGCAGCTTCGAGATACATATTTTCGGTAATGGTTTTGGCACGAGAGTCTAGCGCCCCTCGAAAGATGCCGGGGAAAGCTAGAACGTTGTTAATCTGATTTGCATAATCGCTACGTCCGGTTGCCATCACGGCTACGTCATTTTGAATCAATTCGGGTTGAATTTCGGGAATTGGATTAGCCATGGCAAAAACAATCGGATCTTTTGCCATAGAACGTACCATTTCAGGAGATACTACCCCAGGAGCGCTCACGCCTAAGAAGACATCTGCCTCTTTAAGTGCATCGGTAAGGGTTCCGCTAGTTGCAATTGCGAATTCTTGTTTCTCTGGGGTAAGGTCGGTTCGCGTTTGAGAAAGGATGCCTTTGGAATCGCATAGTAAGATCGTTGTTGCCCCTGCTAAGCGCAACAGACGCGCGATCGCGATGCCCGCAGCCCCCGCTCCATTGATAACGATACGCGAGGTTTCTAGATGCTTTTGAACGAGTTTTAGCGCATTAATGAGAGCCGCTAGGGTAACAATTGCCGTGCCGTGTTGATCGTCGTGAAAGACGGGGATATCGAGTTCCTGACGCAATCGTCTTTCGATTTCAAAGCAACGGGGAGCGGCTATATCTTCTAAGTTAACGCCGCCAAAAACCGGAGCGATATTTTTAACGGCTTCTATAATCTTTTCGGTATCTTGAGTCGCCAGACAAATCGGAAAGGCATCTACTCCCGCAAATTCTTTAAAGAGCATCGCTTTTCCTTCCATGACAGGCAGGGCGGCAGAGGCTCCCAAGTTGCCCAGTCCCAAGACGGCACTACCATCGTTACGATCGCAACGGTGTTACTTTTAATGGTGAATGAAAAGACTTGCGAGGGATCTTTGGCAATTTCTAGACAAATTCGACCGACACCGGGCGTATATGCCATCGCCAACTCACACTGAGAAGCGAGGGGAGATCGGCTAGTTATCGCAATTTTACCGCCTCGATGCAAGTCGAAAGTGCGATCGGATACTTTAAGAACTTTAATATCCGGCAAGGATTCAATTGCCCCAACAATTTGTTCGGCGTGTTCTTCGCTAGCGGCATCGACTGTTAATTCTCGCTGACTGAGCTTTAGGGTACGTTCTATTAGAGAAATTTGTCCTAAATTGCCGCCGACTTTGGCGATTGCTTGGGTGACGGAAGCTAAACTACCGGCTTGATTGGGTAATTCAATGCGAAGCGTTAGACTATAACTTGGATTGGGAGTTAAATTAACCATTCTTGAGGCGGATCGCTCCTAATTGAACGTGCAAATATCAATCATCTTAATCCCATTA
The DNA here is from genome assembly GCA_012031035.1 of Candidatus Altimarinota bacterium. GTDB lineage: Bacteria > Cyanobacteriota > Cyanobacteriia > Cyanobacteriales > Microcystaceae > Hydrococcus. The sequence goes on from JAAUUT010000065.1 coordinate 19,183, forward strand.
GGAAGATGCGATCGCTTTCATCCTATACAAAATCTATGGAAAGTTTTTTACTCCTCGAACAAGCAGCTAAATCTACTATTACTAATTTTTCTCCCAAACCGTCTCCCGATGAGATAGTAAATGCTTTACTTTGTGTCGAAAAAAATAGCAAACGCGACAAAAAAAGTTCTTTTCTCGAACAACTTCTTGGAACTTGGCAATTATGCTTTGTAACGGGAACTAAAAAGACGCGCCAACGGGCAGGAATTGTCTTGGGAGCAGGTCGCTATTTACCTTCGTGGGTCAAAATTTATTTATCCTATGCTTGCAATGGAGAAAATGAATTAATAGAAACGCGCTTTTATGAAAGTGGCACGGTTGAAAATCTTGTTGAATTAGGGTCTTTAAAATTATCGCTCTCTGGGCCTGTGAAATTTTTAAGTAAAAAAAATATTCTTGCCTTTGATTTTACCCGAATGACGGTTCGATTATTTGGCATTCAACTCTATCACGGTTACATCCGAGGCGGAAAAACCAGCGAAGAAAAGTTTTATGAGGAAAATGTTGGCAAACAAGCTTTTTTTGCTTACTTTTTTCTAGGAAATAATTGTATTGCCGCTAGGGGAAGGGGTGGTGGTCTAGCTCTGTGGGGCAGAAACTAAAATGTAAAGTAATATGAAGTAAGATGAATTTTGAAACTTGCCCCCATGCAGCAAACGGCTCTTAACATAATCGCGATCGGCATTTTTACTGTAACGCTATCCTCGTTACTCGGCCCTTTACTCAACATTTCACCCGTCTTTCCAGCAATCACTACTTTCGGTGTTTTAGGGCTGGCGACACTCGATAATTTTACTTGGGGCGGGAAAGGAACTACCTTAGTTTTAGACTTATTTTCCTCGTCGAAACAGCGCGATCGCGTTTTGCATCACGAAGCAGGTCATTTTTTGGTTGCTTATTTTTTAAGCATTCCTATTATGGGATATACGCTTAGTGCTTGGGAAGCTTTTAAGCAAAAACAACCGGGTATGGGAGGAGTCATCGTCGATACAGCGCTATTGGAAAAGACACTCGATGTTAAAGAAACGCCCTTACTGGTGGAACGATTCTGCACGGTTTGGATGGCAGGAATTGCAGCAGAAACCCTAGTATATGGAGATACTGAAGGGGGAGAAAGCGATCGCCAGAAGCTTAGAGAAATTTTACACTATACGGGATTTCCCAGAAGTGCTGCTACTCAAAAAGAGCGTTGGGCATTTCTTCAAGCACAAAGCATTTTAGAAAAACATCGGGAAGCTTATCAGGCGTTGGTAGAAGCGATGGGAAGAAGAGAGTCAGTAGAAGCGTGTTTGCAGGTCATTCAAAAGCATTCTTAAATTAATAATGATAGTGCGAGAAGCAATGGTAGAAGATGCACCCGCGATCGCGAAGGTACATATAGAAACTTGGCGCACTACCTACCATAGCATTTTGCCAGAGGATTATTTAGCTCGGTTATCGTTGCAAGAGCGAGAAAATCGTTGGGTAAAAATGTTAAATACGGCAGCAAAAGACAATCATTTTATCTATGTTGCTGAGAATGAAAGCGGACAAATTATTGCTTTTGCCGATGGGGGTTTGGAACGAACAAACGATCCAGTTTACAAAAGTGAGATATATGCAATTTATATTTTAGAAGCTTACCAACAACAGGGACTTGGACGCATCCTCATGCAAACGCTGGTTAAAAAGTTTGACGAGTTGGGGTTTTCTTCAATGCTGATATGGGTTTTGGAACGTAACCCCGCTTGTCAATTTTATGAAGCTTTGGGAGGTCAGAAAGTTCGTTTCAAGCAAATTGAAATAGGGGGAAACGTACTAGATGAAATTGCTTATGGATGGGAGGATTTTAGATTTTTGCTTTAGCAGAGTTTATTTTTATTAGTTGTAATGTAACCTTAATTCGATATTAAAAATCAATTATTTTCAATTTTGATGGCTCAATAGATCTAGAACAAAAATATCTCCATCATCATAGATTCTCTTGCGAGTATTCCCAAGTTCTTTGAGGTTGTCTTGAAAATCTAAAGTGTGTTTCCCAACTGTTCTATCCCAAGGGTGGATATGAGATTTAAGTAACCATAATTGCTTTCTTTTAGGAAAGTTAGCTTCGCTGGCATAAGAGTAGGCTACATACCTAATAGATTTTGAAGTTAAATAATCGGCTAATGTCTCGCCTCCTTTGAATGATGGCATACCTGGTGGAAGGCTAGCGCCTCCTGGCATATCTGTTATAAAAATTAGATTGCGCTTAAAGTTCATCAAAAAAGGATTTTCTAGTCTCGTCAAAACGGTTTCTGATTCTGGAATCGCTTGCTGCATTTTGGCATAGCGATCGACCTCTTGCTCAGAAAACAAAGGCATATCGCTCAATCCTACCCTTATATTGCCTACAAAATTAGAAAATCTTTTGTAGTTAGAGTAACCCAATGCATCACTTCCCCCCAGAAGGATGCCAGCGACCAGCATAGCAATTAGCAAAGATTTCAAAGCAGAAACACGTTTTTGGTTGTCTATATTTTCTAACTGAGTGCAGTTTATTAACAAGAAAATCAGCGCCGGATATACAAAAGGAAAAGGATAAACTACACGGACATCTTCATGATTTCCAATAGCCAAAAGAATGAGTATTATACCTAACCCAGAACTAATAAAAGCAGATGGAATTACTCCGCGATCGGAAATATTTTTAGGGAGTGAGGCAAAACTAGCAACACCCAGTAAGATTAGGGCAATAAAATCAACTCTTGTAATTGTATAAAATAGAATTGCAATTGCTTTTGAAAAGTTTAGTTCGTTTGAAGGTAAGAGATAAGTTCCATAAACCGAACCATGATAGCCTCTTCCTAACAGGGGATATAATAGAGTACCTGACGATTGATACATAGCGATCGCCCAGGGGAGAAGAAAGCTAATAGTTAAGATTGAGGCAACTAAAAACTCATAGATCGCTTCTTTTCGATAATTTTGTGCTTGGAATATATAAAAGATATAACTGGAAATAAACAGGAGTACGCAAGCAGGAATTAGAGTAGATTTTAAAGAGCAAATTGCGGCTGTAATTAAAGCAATAAGACAAGCATTAGAGAGAAAACGAGCGAACTTTAATTTAGAAGAATCAAGAAAAACAAAATAGCTCAAGAAGAGGGGGATGGGAATCACCATACTTGATAGATTGGTTTTGGGATAAGGGATAATCAGAAAAACAAAAAGTAAGAATACTGCTATCTCTTGAGAGATATTTTTTTCTTTTAAGTAATTGCAGAGAATCCCAACCGATATTATTAAGGCAAGTCCGGGATCGATAAGATTTAAATTGACTGGCTTAAGGGAAGTGAGAATAAAAGTTTGTAAGAAGTATTGGCCGCCTAGCGAACTGGTTATTTTTCTTTCGCTGAAAGGATCTGCCCCAAGAGAACCCATTTGCAACATCTTCTTGGCAAAGACCATATAAGCTGGATAGTCATCAAAGCCATGAAATCTATGAGTATAAGTCCATCCTGCATACTGTATTAAGAGGAGCAATAAAACTCCCAAGACACTTAAGATAAATAATGGCTCGCGTCGATAATTACGTAAATAAGTGAAGGGATGAATGAATGAGTGTTTGTTTTGATAGGTATCTATTATGCAGGCAAACAAACCCAAACACAGATAAACTAAAATTATTATTGGTGAAATAGTCCATGTAAGATTGAGTAAGCCGCCAACAGCAATACTAAAAGCAATACCCCACGCCGATCTTTGTCCCCAGTCAACTCGATACTTAGGAAAAAGTAAGCGATTGACTAATGTTCCCCAACCAATTAGGGAAAAAAGAATAAAAATTCCCCATAAAAATGCCAAAAAATACGAGCTTATTCCTATGGCGCGATCGATAACACTCATTGCAGTTTCAACACTAGGAAATGCGATCGAATTGAGAGGGGCTATAATTTAATCAACTGCTTCGATCGACTGGTAACGTAGTGAATGACAAATAAACTGTTGACTGCGCCATATCCCCCGTTGGTGCAAGATAAACCGAATTAACAACCAAATGATACTGAGTCCATAAACCATGCTTGCCCAAAAACTAGCACTAGAGGCTTCGGGAAAATAGCGAGTGGGAACGTGAATTTCGTCTATTCTCAAACCAGCAGCCACAAACTGAGCCACGATTTCTTGATCGAAGATGAAGTTATCGGAATTGGCTAAAAAATTCACGCTAGAGAGTGCTTCTTGACGATAGGCTCGATAACCCGTGTGGAATTCCGATAACTGCAAACCAAAAACCTTATTTTCGAGCCAGGTTAACGTAACATTAGCCATGTACTTCCACCACGGCATCCCCTGTTTGTAGGCAGAAAGTCCTTTCATGCGAGAGCCAAAAACTATATCACAGCGTCTTTCTTTGATAGGACGGATAATCTCTGGTAGTAGAGTTGGGTCGTATTGATAGTCTGGATGTACCATGACAACGATAGAAGCGCCATCTTTGAGAGCCTCTAGGTAACAAGTTTTCTGGTTGCCACCATAACCCAAGTTACGACGATGAACAAAAACTTTTAGTCCTAGTTCCTGGGCAATTCCGACTGTCTTGTCGCGGCTACCATCATCGACGAGAATTACGCCATCGACAGAATGATGAGGAAGGTCATTGTAAGTTAGTTTTAGAGTTTTAGCAGCATTATAGGCTGGCATAACTACAATGACGCGCTCTTTGGTGGGTGAAAGTTGGGGGTTAAAGGATTTCATGTTGAGTATACAGCTAGTGAGATTTCTAGGTTGTGAACCGTAATGGCACTAAGGCTGATTTCCTTACTTGTTTTTCCCTATTATGAATTTTTGCTAATCATACGCTATTGTTCTTTCTAAGTCAGGTATAGATCGTTACATCTCTAATCCGAAATTAGGTTTTGTTAGATATTTTTTTATTCCACAGATGCGATCGCGCCTCGACATTCTCCAAAACCTATCTTGGCAAAACCTTCTTTCTCGCAATATCCTCGCAAAATCACTTCGTCTGTATCTGATAAGAACGAGCGTTCCTCTCCCGTTGGGAGTTTAATCGGTTTAGCACCCCGTTGAGTAATTTCGAGTAACGATCCTTGCGAACCTTCCTCTGCATCAGAAATAGTCCCACTAGCTAGCAAGTCTCCAGGACGAAGGTTGCAACCATTACTGGTATGATGGGCAAGCATTTGAGCTAGCGTCCAATACATCTGCTCGAAGGAAGCACGACTCAAGCGAAATGGTTCCATTTGAGCTTCGCGCATTGCAGCGGTGCGAAGCCAAACTTCTACGGTAATATCGATACCGCCTTGCTGAGTATTGAGTGAAGAAGATAGATAAGGTAGCGGTGCAGGGTCTTCTTGTGGACGCGGAAACGACGGACAGCGAAAGGGTGCTAGCGCTTCCAAGGTAATGACCCAAGGCGAAATGGTAGTCGCAAAACTTTGCTAAAAAGGGGCCGAGAGGCTGATATTCCCAAGCTTGAATATCCCGTGCAGACCAATCATTAACTAAACAAAGTCCAAAAATGTGTTTCTCGGCATCGTCTATTGCAATAGGTTGTCCCAATTGATTTCCAGCACCGACGAAAAAGCCAACTTCCATTTCGTAATCTAAAAGCTTAGAATAACCAAAAGTCGGGATTTGCTCGTTCGGAGGCTTTCGCTGCCCCATAGGACGTTTAACCAACGTACCGCTAGGCACAATTGATGAGGCTCGTCCGTGGTAAGCAATGGGGATGTATTTGTAGTTGGGAAGGAGTGGATTATCGGGACGAAATAGCTTTCCTACGTTCGTGGCGTGAAAAATTGAGGCGTAAAAGTCTGTATAATCACCAATTTCAGCAGGTAACAAGAGTTCGGCATCGGACATCGACACGAGAATTTCTCTTTCTGGGAGCGATTTTTGCTCGTCGTAGCGCAATAGTTCGCTCAAACAATGACGTAAGGCTAAGGAAGCTTCGCGTCCCATCGCCATCAATGGATTTAAGTTTGATACCATACACGCTGCTTGCAGTTGTTCGGGAAGTCTTTCAAGCAGTTTGGTTTGGCAACACAAAGCTAAATCAAGAATTTGGTTTCCAATTGCTACGCCAATACGCGGAGATTCAGCACTATTTTTCCTTCGGAATATCCCAAAAGGAAGGTTCTGGATGGGAAAATCGGTGTCTTTTTGATTTGCCGATTCAACCCAACTGCGTAAATTCGGGTCGTGAGTGGCATCAATCATCTAAAAATTATGAATTATGAATGATGAATTATGAAATTCAGAATTATTTAGTTGACTGAAAGAGATTTAGTCATAAGCTTTCGGATTTATCCGTGGGAAAATCCACAATCGAATAACTAACTAGTCAATCCATGCTTTAGGGCAAAACGAACTAATTCGGTACGGCTATTCGTGCCTGTTTTACTAAACAAGCGGCTGACGTATTTCTCCACATTTCTGACGCTGGTATCGAGACGCGAAGCAATCTCTTTATTCATCAAACCTTCGGCGACTAAATCTAGAACGCTTTGTTCTCTCGGCGTTAGTTCAATTTTAATCGGTGCGGGGGTTGGGACTAGATGAGAAGAATGACCTAACTGTTCTTTAATAGTCTTGACATCTTGCAAGAGTTCTGCTAGCTGCGCGGCTTCGCCATTTGCTTCAGTAGCAATTTTACGACGTTTGAGAACGTTTTTGACGATGGATTCTAACTCGTCGGGGTCGAAGGGTTTGGGAAGATAAGCATCGCAACCCGCATCATATCCTTGAATGCGATCGCTCGTCATTCCCCTGGCTGTTAAAAATACCACGGGAAGTGTTTTAAAACGCGGATCTTCGCGCAGTTGTTTGAGAAACTGATAGCCGTCTACCTGTGGCATCATGATATCGGAGATGACTAAATCGGGTGTCTCGCGTTGCAGGAAATCCCAAGCTTCATTGGCGTTGCTAGCGACTTTAACCTTAAATTCATCGCTATCTTCTAGATAAGCTTGTACGGATTCGCGAACTCCAGGTTCGTCATCGACAAGGAGTAGTTTAGATTTATCGGACATTTATAATTCCCCCATTTATAGAAATTCAGAATTCTACGTATTGCCCTAGAATTCTGAATCTCATCTTTAATCATAATATTTAGCCGCGATCGCGTACCTTATTATTCAGCCGCAACTGCCTCGACTTCTACAGTCTGGTTACTAGTCGTCCCCGTAGTAGAAGCGGTAGTATTGACTTTAGAGGCTTTGAAGCGATCGAGAATTAATTGCGAAACCTCTGTTACCATTAACGTTACCAAGATCAGATCGTCAATTTCTCCTACCACTGGAAAGAGATCGGGAGAAAGATCGAATGGACTAACTATATAAACGAGAGTACCAAGAATAATCCACCAACGATATTTAGGATTTTGGATAGCGTTGCGATACCAGTTGTAAAGTGATTTAATAGAAATCTTCATTTAATGTACTCCCTTTGCAATTACTTATATTGTGGCAAATCTAATTGGATTCTATCGGTGCGGATCGCCGATGTCACAATTGGGGTAAGTACGAATGTGTTGATTTTGGAATTTAGTAAAGTGTGGAGAGTGGGAAGTAGGGGAGTAGAGATTTTTTTAGGGTAATAGGGTAAAGGGGAAGGGGGAAAGGACAATTTCTTGATAACTCTAATCGCCAATCTCCCAAACTTTCATAATTCATCATTCATCATTCATAATTTCCCGATTTTCATAATTCATCATTCATAATTCATAATTCAATTGATGGAAGTTCCTCGCCTACACCCAGACACAATCGAAGATGTTAAACAACGGGTAGACATTTATGATGTCGTATCCGAAAACGTCGTACTGCGCAAGCGAGGTAAAGATTACGTTGGTTTGTGTCCTTTCCACGACGAGAAAACGCCGAGTTTTACCGTCTCTTCGAGCAAGCAAATGTATTATTGCTTTGGGTGCAATGCTGGGGGAGGTGCGGTTAAATTTTTAATGGAATTGAGGAAACAATCGTTTAGCGATGTTGTTCTCGATTTGGCAGGACGCTATCAAATTCCTGTTAAAACTCTCGAACCCGAACAAAGGCAAGAACTTCAGCGTCAACTTTCAGTTCGCGAACAACTTTATGAAATCTTAGCGCTGACAACCAGTTTTTATCAACACGCGCTACGACAGTCACAGGGAGAAATTGCCTTAAAGTATTTGAAAAGCGATCGCAATTTAAGCGAAGAAACGATTCAACAATTTCAGCTAGGATATGCACCTGCTGGATGGGAAACCTTATATCGTTATCTCGTCGAACAAAAACGCTATCCACTCAATTTAGTTGAGGAAGCAGGATTGATTAAACTGCGCAAAACGGGGAATGGTTATTATGATGTTTTTCGCGATCGCATTATCATCCCCATCTGCGATAGTCAGGGTAGAGTTATTGCGTTTGGGAGTAGAACGGTACAGACGCGAAATTTCGCGTCTCCACAAGAACCCAAATATCTCAACTCCCCAGAAACGCCTCTGTTTGATAAAAGTAAAACCCTTTTTGCCCTCGATAAAGCCAAACATAGTATAAGTAAAGAAGATCGTGCCGTTGTTGTGGAAGGATATTTCGATGCGATCGCGCTTCATGCAGCAGGAATAACGAATGCAGTCGCCTCGTTGGGTACGGCGTTTTCTCAACAGCATATCAGACTCCTAATGCGCTACACCGAATCGAAACAAGTTATCTTCAATTTTGATGCCGATAACGCGGGTACGAGTGCTACTCACCGCGCCATTAACGAAATAGAAACCCTCGTCAATACAGGACTCGTACAAGTTAGAATTCTCAATCTTCCCGATGGCAAAGATGCCGATGAATTTCTTAACTCCAGTCCCGAAGCGGTAAATAAATATCGACAATTAATTCAATCTGCACCTTTATGGTTCGATTGGCAAATTCAACAATTACTGAAGGGTCGTTCCCTTAAACAAGCCGACCAATTCGAGCAAGTGGCACAAAATATGGTTAAATTGCTCAATAAACTCGAAGATAGCAACCAACGCACCTATTACATTCGCTATTGTGCTGAAATTCTTAGCTTGGGAGATGTTCGCCTTATCCCCATGCACGTTAATAGTTTGTTCTCGCAAGTTAGAAAGACCAAACGGCGTTTTGTTTCCATTGCTGAACCAACCGTTCAATCTACTTCTTTAGCAGGTAGTGAGAAAAGTTTATTAGAAACAGCAGAAACCGATCTGTTAGGTGTATATCTGCATTGCTCTCGGTTTCGAGATGAGATTATCGAAGCATTAGAAGAGAAAGAGTTATTATTTACCTTACCCCACCATCGCTTTCTCTGGCGGCAGATTGTCGAGTTACAAGAAATAGGAAACGAACCGTATCGTTTATATTCTCAATTACAAGACCGACTCGCACAATTTCCAGAACAGATGAATCAATTGTCTCATCTATTTCATCTGAGCGAGACAAAGCATTGGGAAGATAGCACTCGCGCCCCAATTGTAATTCGTACTGCGATCGCGTCTCTCGAACAAGTAGTACGGGAAAAGTACCGTCGTTACTGTCAGCAACAGATACAACAACTCAGTCCCAATACTGATGTCGAACAAATGCAATATTACTACCAAGAAATTCAAAATACGATAGTACAGATTAGGGAATTAGAAAAGCTGCGTCATAATTCCCAAGTGTAAAATCGTAGGGAAAAATTGGGAATTCTAAAAATGTAGTCATGTTGCATTAATCGTGTCTTCCCTTAACCAAAAAGCTTGGAAAATTTTACGAACTATTCGTTTCACCATCATCAGTGGTGCTGGTTTGACTGGATTGGTTTGGTTTTTTAACTTACCTTATCCAATGATTCGCAGACCTGTCGCTCAAACGGCTCCCATCTTGTTATTGCCGAGTTATCTGGAGATGGATCGCAACTATAGAGAAGCGATCGCCAATGTTGAGAGTGCAACTCAGTTAATCGAACGTGCGACGAGTTCGGTCGATATCGATTTGGGAGAGCAGAAAGTTCGAGCAGCGCAGGAAAATCTCGATAATTTACCTGTATGGTTTTTGGGTTATGAACCACAATTTTATTGTTCTTGGTTCAGTTGTAGTTGGAAGTTTACCTTCGATGAGTTTCAAACGGCAAGAGCCGATGTCGGACGCATGGAGGCAAAAGCCTTTCAGGAAAAAAATGCCATGATGCAACTACAACGCGCAGAAGCTTCGCTACAAAAAGCCAAAGAAGCCTACCAACAGGCATTGACTCCAACTGAGAAACAAAAGGCGATCGCGACTTGGCAAAAGTCTTTAGATGAATTAACTCAACTGCCCGATGCTACTCTAGCCCGAAAAATGGCAAAGACTAAATTAGAGAATTATCAAAGAGACTTTCAACCGATCTCAGATTTGGTTGTTGACGGCGATCGCAACAATACCATAATCAAGGTCGCCAATCAATTTGCTTCACAAGCAGTATCAAGCTGTCAAAAACCACCGCATACCGTTCTCGAATGGCAAAAATGTCAGGAAATGTGGCAACAGGCGCTCGCTCGTTTGGAAACGATTTCCGCGGACGACCCCGGTTATTTTGATGCACAAACTTTACTAGCAACTTATCAAACCAACTTAAACAACATCGAAATTCGCAAGCCAACAGAAGCAGAAGCAATTGAAAATTTGGAGTCAGCGATCGTCAAAACCGAGCAATTGAGAAGTTTTTTATCTAGAAATCCAGCTTCAGTGGAGCGAGACTATATCATCAGTCAATTGCAGGCAATTATTCGTCAACTCAAAAAAGTACAACCTGGCACAACTGCTTACTCTCAAGCTCAAGAATTATTAGATTCAGCCCAAAAAAAGTTAAAACAGTTAGGATAAAGCTAGGAATATAGTTTATGTGGAAAAGTAACGACGGAGTAAGTCATAGTGGTCTGACACTGACGAAAGTACATCGGGAGAACAACCTACAACGCCTTCTCTAAGAATCTCAATTGTTTTTACCCCACACACTTCAATTAAATGCTTTCTGCAAAGATTACTTTGGTTCAACCGTGAAAGCCATTGTTGGATGAATATAGGACTTATTCGACCAATTACTTTCGGGTCTGGAATACCTCATAAAGCATAAATTTCAAAAGCTAAGGAGATTGCCAAATCGTCAGTTGTAAAAAAAGGTTGATTGGGGCGGATAGTATTAAAAAGATGACGGAGGATTCCTGCCTGAGATCGAAACAATTCAGCATATTCAGGCAGCCAAACTGAAGATGTTCGGTTAGAGGTTTCTGAAATAGCTTGCTCCCATGTCTGTTTGACAACTTTCTCTGAGAGCATTTTTTAAACCCAAGGCCAAGCTATCAAATCAAGAAATTTGTTAACAAATGCCTGTAACATAGTTGTTTTAAACTATTAATAGTAAGTAAACCCTCTAATCTATTGTGGTTAGCATTCATAATAATGGCTTAATGCAAAAATATTCGTCAAATACAATAAAATTGACAAGCTTTTAAGTCTTTGTAGAGATTAATCGAACTTACTGTCAGTTGACCGCGATCGCCCTTCTAATCTTCCTTGTAGCCGTTTGAGGTTGCAATAACCGAACTTCTCCTTTACGGTATCCCCTGCGATCGCGTCGAACCAAGCGTCATTAAGAAATCTTACAATTATTAGAGAAAAACTCTTCACCTATAACAAGACTTCATAGCAATGAGTATAAAAAACAAACCCCCGTCCCGTTTTCGTCCGCTAGGAAACATTCTTCTAATCCTGGGGGGACTTTTCCTGTTAGCAAACATATTTTTGCCTCAATTATTTGGCCCTTCTATTCCTCAAGTTCCTTACAGCCTTTTTATCCATCAAATCGACGATGGCGATGTCTCCAGAGTTTATGTCGGTCAAAACGAAATCCGCTATCAACTCAAAGGAGAAGGTGAAAACCAATACGGACAAATTTTTCAAACCACCCCTATTTTCGATCTCGAATTACCAAAACGCTTAGAAGCGCAAGGCGTAGAATTTGCTGCCGCACCGCCAGCTAAAAATGGCTGGATAGGTAGCCTCTTAAGCTGGGTCATTCCTCCCCTTATTTTTGTCGGGATTTGGCAATTTTTCCTCAATCGTAGTGCTGGCGGCGGCCCTGCTGGCGCGCTTTCCTTTACCAAGAGTAAAGCCAAAGTTTATGTTGAGGGAGATGCGACTAAAGTAACATTTAATGATGTTGCTGGTGTAGAAGAAGCAAAAACCGAGTTAGAAGAAATCGTTGAATTTCTCAAAAGTCCCCAACGCTACATTCAAATTGGGGCGAGAATTCCGAAAGGAGTCCTCTTAGTCGGGCCTCCAGGAACGGGTAAAACTCTCTTAGCAAAAGCCGTTGCAGGAGAAGCTGGCGTTCCATTCTTTAGCATTTCTGGTTCTGAGTTTGTAGAACTCTTTGTCGGCGCGGGTGCAGCCAGAGTGCGCGATTTGTTTGAACAAGCCAAAAAACAAGCGCCTTGTATCGTTTTTATCGACGAATTGGACGCGATCGGTAAATCTCGTGCTAGCGGGGGATTTATGGGCGGAAATGACGAACGCGAACAAACCCTCAACCAGTTATTAACTGAAATGGATGGATTCGCAGCAGCAGGGGCTACTGTCATTGTGCTAGCAGCTACCAACCGTCCAGAAACCCTCGACCCTGCCTTATTGCGTCCGGGACGCTTTGACAGACAAGTATTAGTCGATCGCCCAGATTTAGGTGGACGCTTAAAAATTCTGGAAATTTACGCCCAAAAAGTCAAATTAGGCAATGATGTCGCTCTCAAAGAGATTGCGACTCGCACCCCTGGATTTGCGGGTGCAGACTTGGCTAACTTAGTTAATGAAGCAGCGTTACTAGCTGCCCGTAACAAGCGAGAAACCGTCGCTCAAGCGGATTTTAAAGAAGCGATCGAACGTGTTGTCGCTGGACTAGAAAAGAAAAGCCGCGTCCTCTCCGATAAAGAGAAGACAATCGTTGCTTATCACGAAGTCGGTCACGCTTTAGTGGGTGCAATGATGCCTGGAGGCGGTAAAGTAGCAAAAATCTCCATCGTTCCTCGCGGAATGGCAGCTTTAGGATATACCTTACAAATGCCAACAGAAGATCGATTTCTCTTATCTGAATCTGAAATTCGCGATCAGGTTGCTACTCTTTTGGGCGGACGAGCAGCCGAAGAAGTTGTTTTTGGTAGTATTACTACTGGGGCGGCTAATGACTTGCAACGCGCCACAGATTTAGCCGAACGCATGGTGACAACCTACGGCATGAGTAAAATTTTAGGGCCTTTGGCTTATGAAAAAGGTCAGCAGAATAATTTTATCGGCGATGGCATGATGAATCCTCGTCGCATGGTCAGCGATGATACGGCTAAGGCGATCGATAATGAAGTGAAAGAAATTGTCGAAGGAGGACATCAACAAGCATTGGCAATCCTCAGACAAAATCGCGAACTTCTAGAAACAATTGCTCAAAAAATCTTAGAAACTGAGGTAATTGAAGGAGAAGAATTGCAAAATCTTCTTACTCAAGTCAAACCCGTAGATAAGGTTGCAGTCCCTGCGTAAGCAGCAATGAAATAGTTTTAATTTAGATGAAGGTGGGTATATACTCACCTTTTTTGTTGTTATTTAAGCTATTGCAATCTTATACCATTTTTCTAAAGTCCTGAGAGAGATAAAGCTTGCAGAATATCACCCCATCCCACCAGAGATTGAATAACCTCTTGTTTTAAAGAGTTGAGAATTCTAGCGACTCTAGACCGAAGCTCCTCTA